>NZ_JACJTV010000041.1 GCF_014698845.1 Coleofasciculus sp. FACHB-1120
TCAATCCGATTGAGCGGTTGTGGTCAGAAATCAAAAAAGCGCTCAAGTGGGAGCTGTTTACTAATCTCGATGAGTTAAGGTTTGGAGTAAAAAAAGCTCTACAGGATCTAAACCAAACCATTATTGCATCTGTTACAGGATGGAAATTTATCATCGAGGCGCTAGTCTTAGCAGGGAT
The DNA here is from genome assembly GCF_014698845.1 of Coleofasciculus sp. FACHB-1120. Lineage (NCBI taxonomy): Bacteria > Bacillati > Cyanobacteriota > Cyanophyceae > Coleofasciculales > Coleofasciculaceae > Coleofasciculus > Coleofasciculus sp. FACHB-1120. The sequence goes on from NZ_JACJTV010000041.1 coordinate 179, forward strand.
TTAGAAGTCTAAACTTATTTGTGTCAAACTCAAACCTAATTGATATAAGGCTTTGCTTGATTTTCTGACATGATGCAGCAACTCAAAAAAGCCCAGAAACCAAGGCAATTTGTCTAGGAACCCCGAACGCGATCGCAACCTAGAGCGCAGCAAGTACCCCAGCGATTGTCCAGAACCATTCCATTCGAGGCTCCTCAAAAACTCGAAGCTTAATCAGCGACATAATTAAGTAGAAACATCATTGACAAATTAACAGGATTTTCAAATCTTATGATTCTACTAAGATTTTGGATTTCACTACTCGTAAAATTACGGAGGCGTTCAGCGGTTTTGTTGAAAGAGATCCAATAAGTCTTTTAGATCGTATTAAAGAAAAAGGAAGCAAAAGGAAATTTATCTCTTGTGAGAGATGCAGAACAATCAAGTCCTGCAATTGACTCTGAAGAGTGATTGGCTTAAGACCTACTCTCCAGAACGCATGCATCCTGACTCTCTCGATGGCAAATCAACAAACACAACGCCCCGGATGGATACAGAGCTATTTCAAGCACTTAAAGCTGGTCAATCCTCTGCTCTGGGCACTCTCTACGACCGCTATGGCGCTCTTGTCTATGGGTTAGCATTAAAAATTTTGCAAAATCCCCAAGAAGCAGAAGACCTCACTCAAGAGATTTTTCTGCATCTGTGGCGTACTAATACTTACAATCCCGCTCGTGGTACTCTTAGTAGCTTTTTAACTGTAATGACGCGATCGCGTGCGATTGACAAACTTCGCTCTCGTGGCACCACCCACAAATTTCTGGAGCGTTGGGGTCAAACAATGACGACTGAAATCAGCTCTGCAAGCCCTTTTGAGCTGGCTTCATTAGGAGAGCGATCGCAGCAAGTTCGGGATGCCTTGGCGCAACTTTCAGAAAATCAGCGTCAAATCTTAGAAATGTCCTACTACCAAGGTCTCAGTCAATCGGAAATTGCGGCTCAACTAAATATCCCCTTAGGGACGGTCAAAACTCGCGCTCGTCAGGGACTACTGAAATTGAGGCAAACGTTACAAGATTTTCTAAAATAGTTGAACCATGACCGAACCTTTAAATCCCGAAAACTTAGAAGAATTAATGGCAGGTTATGTTCTCGGCGATCTTAGCGCTGAAGAAGCGGAAGAATTTAGGCAAATTCTCGAAAAAAATCCGCAACTGGCTGAAGAAGTGAGTCGTTTGCAGGCATCGCTAGACCTCTTGCCCTACGCCCTTCCTGAAGTCACACCTCCCCCACATCTGCGTTCGATGATTCTGGAAGCAGCCAATCCGGCAATCAATCCCGAACCCGCCCCAAAACAGGTTTCTTTTCCTTGGAGCAAACTTTTTGCTAGTTTGGCAGCATTGTTAGCTCTGGCTTTCGCTTTTGACAATTATCGTCTGCGCCAAAATCTAAAGATAGTGCAATCTCGTCTGCGGCAAGAACTTCAAACGGTGCAGGCTCAGAAAGATGCCCTTGAGGTGCTACAACAGCGAAATACCCGTTTATACACGCTCACAGGTACAGAGAATGCAAATAGGGCTTCTGGAAGTATTCTCGTCAATCTGGATGAACAAAAAGCGGTAATTGCCTTTCAAAATCTTCCGGTTGCCCCATCTGGTCAAATTTATCGACTTTGGGCAATTGTTGACGAGAAAAAGATACCTTGTGCAAATTTTGGGGCAAGTCAGGGGGGAACTGTTTTAGAGCAAATTTCCATTCCCGTCGGTGCTTGTGGTGCTACAACCTCAACCTTAGCTGTTACCTTAGAACCCTCTAGCCTACCTCCGCAACCAGTCGGTCCGGCAGTTATGGTTGAAAGTAGTTTGTAGCAGAGGGGAAGCAATGAGTGCTGGAAAAATGCCAGGTTTCAGGACTTAAGAAATTAGAAAAATCCCCCTTAAAAAGGGGGATTTAGCAGGGTGGTTTCATACAAACAGAGAAAAAACTCAATCGAGTTGATTGGATAAAGCACGTTGTGCTTGAGGGATAGTTCAGAAACCAAGAAATCTGGCAATCGTGATAAAAAAGGTGTGCAAAATCGTCCAATTTACTGGAGCATTCCCACCACGACGGGACGGGAAATCTTCGACAAATGTAACATTTTTGAACGGCAGTCGCCTCAAGTCGGGGAACCCGCCCACCGCGCTGCCTCCCCAATGCAACCGATTTTCTATTCCCCAATGTCCTCGGCTATCGGCAAGCAACTGTTCGGCTTCCAGACATTGGCTAGAAATGTAGAACTGACGCTCATAAAAAGGCTGGCATTCGCGGACACCAGAACGTTCAACAACGACAAAGGCTTTAAGCCCAGACCAGGTTTTTTGGATTTTTTCGGGAACCGGGAAAACCTTACACTGGCGCTGCACTACTCGAGAAAGAATCGCTTCGACACTCATGGCGCACGATAGTGGGATATCCTGCTGTAGTTGAGGCGTGAGCCATTTTGTAAAGTGTAGGCTGATTTTCTTTTAGTCCAATTAAGTAGTCATTACCACCACAGATGATTTGCTGGACGGTTTTTTTTGGCAGTGCAGAGCATCTTAATGGATGAAAATCGAGTGTTTTGAGAATACATCGGGATGTTGAGTAGGAAGGAAACTTGATTGTATCTTCCAGGTTTAACAGTTGTATCAACCTTTGTCTGTGTACAACGGTAAAATCTTCAAGTAGTCGGTAGCCCCAATACCCATTCATGGCTCCCAGTAAAATCAGCAGTAGTACCAACCACAATTCATGTGTGCGTCCGCGAATGTGTCGATAGTCTGGGATTTTTTGCAACTCCTCGATCAGATTCATATTGTTTCCAACCGTAGATGTTTAGAGATTCTTATAAGTATTCTGATTTTTCTCCCGCTGTATGAAACCACCCTGCCCTCTCCGTTTAAGGCTACGGTGTATACACATCTTTCATTAATTGGCAAAACGTTGATTGATCCCCCTTGCATCCCCCTTAAAAAGGGAGACTTTGACTTGATGGCCCCCCTTTTTAAGGGGGGGCTGGGGGGATCAAAACGGGACTTGCCAGTTCAAAAAGACTTGTGTGTACACGGTAGCCGTTTAAGGAGAGGGGTTGGGGGTGAGGTTCCTGTATATTCCACTAAGAGTGAAAATCGCGATAGTCGGAACGAGAATTGCCAGTTTTAGCTGTGTTGCGATGAGCTAGTTGCGTGATTCTCTGACTTCCCGTTTGCTACTTTCTCTGAGTCAGACTCAGGAAGTGTCTTGACAGCTTGTTCTATTTGCTCTGCTTCCTGCTTGAACTCGGTTTCAAATTCTCTGGATGCTTCCTGGAAGCCGCGAATTGCCTTGCCCATACTGCGACCAATTTCTGGCAACTTTTTGGGGCCGAAAATCAAAAGAGCTACAACCATAATCAGTGCCATTTCCGGCAGACCGATGCCAAAGATATTCATGGGATTTCTCTTGCAAACGTTAACTTTAGTATAGAACTGACAAAAAAACCCGGTCTAGCCGGGAAAGCATTAAGTGTTTTTTCATCGTGGCGTTTTATGTAAAGCTTAAGGGCTTCGCGCCAGATTGCAGTCGATTAACGCCCTAGGCTTTTCCAATCGACATCAACACCCTCAACGAGGAGAGAGGAATTGTAAAGTTGCAGAATAATCAGTAAAAAGACCAAAAATAGCACCATAAAGACGCCCATCAATGGCGTAGTGCCCCAACCTGGAGATACTTTCCCATATTCAGAGTTCAGGGGTTTGAGGACATCTCCTAACCAAGTCCGTTGTGCCATAGCTTTCCTAGGATCACTCTCGACAGAAGTTTTTAACGTTTTGTAATATTGTATAGGAACTGCTCTCATAAATTATCTCACCTATGGAACCCGCAACAGTTCTTAGCATTTCTATCGCTTCCTTTCTCGTCGCCATCACTGGCTTCACCATCTACACTGCGTTCGGCCCTCCTTCTAAGGAATTGAACGATCCGTTTGAAGATCATGAAGACTAAAGCTTTCCGACGATTGGCTTGTGTAGAGCGATCGCTCTGAGGGGTAGGCGCAACTACACAAGATTGTCCTAATTGGGCGCTGATGATGCGCCAAACCTGGTGTCGTTTCATCCAGGTTTGGCTGTGGCGTCCAGTAGGATGTGAATCTTCTCGGTGTGAAATCCCGGCTGTAGGATGGGATGCCGTTTATCTAGGTAGCGATTAGGTAGCGATCGCTTGACTCTGGATTCCCCCCAGGGGGGAATCCGCCCAATTGTAACTTTGATTACATTCTCCCTTAAAATTTATTGATATCTATACATTTAAGCTTTCAAAGTTCATCCAACAAATATTGATAGCTATCGGGTAAAAAAAATTAATAGCTTCTAGGGTTCCGGTTTAAGTCTCAAGATTAAAACGGCTGGTCCGAGAGAAGCGAATCAGTCATAGAGTGTTTTTAGAAATTGAAACACGGACTGGTTACACGGCGGGAGAAAAGCCCGGGAGGTACATAGCAGAAGCTTATCTGTTATGGCTTACCCGGGCTATTGTTTTTGCAAGTCTTCTTTGACTTGGGAGAAAAAATAGAGCTTTTAGACTGACGAAACATCCCATTTTTCCAAACATGACTGACATAAATTCTCAAAACTCGAATTCGGATTTTCAGCCGCCGTCTACTGAAGCGAGTCGCGCCTTAGAGAAAGAAACCCATCTGCCAATGACAGGCTGGCAACAGGAGGTGGCAAAAGGGTTAGAGTTTGGATTAGAGGCAGCAGAAAGTATACGCGATCGCTCTATTTCCACATTCTCTCGCGGTGAACTTCCCCACTACGCAGGCATTAACACCTTCCTGAAAGCGCCTTATATAGAAGATGTGCGAAAAGTCGGTGAATACGATGTTGCAATTGTAGGCGTACCGCATGATTCTGGCACCACCTACCGGCCTGGAACCCGGTTTGGTCCTCAAGGAATTCGGCGGATTTCGGCTTTGTATACGCCCTATAACTTTGAATTAGGTGTTGATTTGCGAGAGCAAATAACTCTGTGTGATGTCGGAGATATTTTCACAATTCCGGGAAATAACGAAAAGTCATTTGACCAAATTTCTAAAGGAATTGCTCACATCTTTAGTTCCGGTGCTTTCCCAATAATTTTGGGAGGCGATCATTCAATTGGCTATCCTACAGTGCGCGGAGTTTGCCGCCACTTAGGGGATAAAAAAATGGGGATTATTCACTTCGATCGCCACGTCGATACCCAGGAAACAGACCTCGATGAACGCATGCACACCTGCCCTTGGTTCCATGCCACAAACATCAAAAATGCTAATCCAAAAAACCTCGTGCAATTAGGAATCGGCGGCTGGCAAGTGCCCCGTCAAGGTGTGAAAGTTTGTCGAGAACGAGCCACGAATATTCTGACGGTTACAGACATCACAGAAATGGGTTTGGATGCAGCGGTAAACTTCGCTTTAGAAAGGGCTTTAGACGGAACCGACTGCGTTTATATCAGCTTTGATATTGACTGCATTGATGCCGGTTTTGTCCCTGGAACTGGTTGGCCTGAACCGGGCGGATTATTGCCCCGTGAGGCTCTTTATATGCTGGGCAAAATTGTTCAGAAAGCACCCGTTTGCGGACTTGAGGTGGTGGAAGTGTCGCCCCCTTATGACATCAGCGACATGACATCTTTGATGGCGACGCGAGTGATTTGCGACACGATGGCGCATCTAGTTCTGTCAGGGCAGTTACCCCGAAAAGAGAAAGCCGCATACATTCATCCCTACGCCCAACCAGAATTAGTTGCAGAGTGGAGTTGAGCCTTGCACGAAACTGACATGACAAAGGCGCTCATTTTCACAGTAAAAGACTGGTGGGAATCCCAGACCGAGCGCCCCCAGATTACCGAGATTCACTTAATTGTTGGTAAGTTCACTTGTGTCGAACCTGTCAGTCTAAAATTTGCTTTTGAAGTACAGACTGGTAACACCTTTTTAGAAGGGGTAGAACTGGTAATTCAGGAAACACCGCTGATTGCCTTTTGTCACCGCTGCCAACAAGAATATGCACCCCAAGTTGGGTTGCAATACGGCTGCCCTGAGTGTGACTCACCGATGGAGGATATTCGCTCAGGGAGAGAACTGAAAATTGACCGGATTGAGTACATTTTTGACGAGGCAAATAAAAAGGCTTATGCACCAAACATTTGACGCTGCATTAGGAATTAACTTGCTCCATGCTAATCAGAAAGGAGCCGATCATAACCGGGCGCATTTCGATGAGTGGGGGATTACTTGTTTCAATATTATGAGTAGTCCTGGAGCGGGTAAAACGGTACTTTTAGAGCGATCGCTTGCAGTTTTGACGGATGATTTGAAAATCGCCGTAATTGAAGGGGATATGACGACGGAGTTGGATGCCGACCGTTTGCGTCAATATGGCGTCCCTGTCATTGCAATTAATACGGGGCGTTCCTGCCACTTGGATTCCAAGATGGTAGCTGGAGGAATTCATCAACTAGAACACCAATATAATCCTGTGGATTTTGATTTAGTGCTGGTTGAAAATGTCGGTAATTTAGTTTGTCCTGCTGAGTTTGAAGTGGGAGAACACATAAAAGTTGCTTTGTTGAGCGTGACTGAAGGAGAAGATAAGCCGCTCAAATATCCGGTGATGTTTCAAGAAGCAGATTGTTTGTTAATTACCAAGATCGATTTAGCTCCTTATCTCGATATTGATATTAATCGCATTGCCGCTAACGTCCGTCAGATGAACCCTCATGTCACAATTATTGCGGTTTCTGCCAAGACGGGTGAGGGATTAGAACATTGGTTTAATTGGGTAAAATCGCAAGTTTTAAATCAACGTTCATCTGCTACGGCAACAGAAATGCTACCCGCCTAATGAGCCTGCTAGTAAGAAGTGAGACTCAATGAAGACCCGCCAGTTACTTTCTCTATTCTCGGTCTTTTTGCTCAGCCTCGTCATTACGGTTAGTTGTGCTAACCCCCAGCAAACTGCTACATCCTCAAAAACTGAAACAATCCAAATGGGTTTCAGTGTTTGGCCTGGGTGGTTGCCCTGGCAGGTGGCTCAAGAAGAAAAGCTGTTTGATGCGAACAAAGTTAATGTGAATTTGAAGTGGTTCGATGGCTATTTAGATTCCATTAACGCCCTCAATGCTGGTCAACTAAGCGCTAATACCCAAACCTTGAATGACACGATCAGCTCAGTGGCTGCTGGTTCCGATCAAGTGATTGTATTAGTTAATGACAATTCAACGGGCAACGACAAAATTATTGTTCGGGAAGGTATCAATAGTATTGCCGACCTCAAAGGGAAAAAAGTCGCTGCTGAAGAAGGAACCGTCGATCATTTCTTGCTACTTCTCGGACTGAAAAAAGCGGGTTTAACCCAGGCTGATATTACTTTTCAGCCTTTAGAAACCGGCGCAGCCTCAGCTGCTTTTGTTGCGGGTCAGGTGGATGCAGTTGGAGTTTTTGCACCATTTACCAGCAAGGCGCTAGAACGTGCTGGAAGTAAAGAATTATTCAGTTCTAAAGACTTTCCAGGAGCAATTCCCGACCATTTAACTGTCAGTCGAAAACTAATTACCGAACGTCCTCAAGACGTGCAAGCTTTGGTCAATACTTGGTTCGACACGTTGGCGTTTATCCGCGCCAATCCTGACAAAGCTTACGCCACGATGGCAAAACGCGCTGGGGTCACGGTTGACGAATACAAGAAATACGAAGCTGGGACGAAAATCTTCAGCATTGAAGACAACTTGAAAGCATTTAGTCCCGGTAATGACATGACCTCTTTGAGTTACGCCGCTCAAGAAATTAGCAAATTTTTAATCGAGGCGAAGTTAGCTAAACAAACTCCAAATCTCAGCCAAATATTTGACGATCAGTTTATCAAAGCCTACGCGGCAAAGCAAAAATCATGAACCGCTACGCTGAAGATTTGCCGGAAAATAATTCCGCTCGTCCTCGCAAAATGTTATCGCCTAGCGTCTTCTGGCGTATTGGTGAGGATATTCCTAAAAAATTGGCATGGACTTTAATGGCTCTGTCAATTTTTATCCCGGTTGCTCTTTGGTGGATAGTCTCCAATGCTGGGATAGTCGCGCCTTTGTTTTTGCCGACTCCCGCTCAAGTTTGGGGTGCTTTTCAGAGGCTTTTAGCAACTGGCGATTTGCAAAAAGATATTACCTATAGCCTGTTTCGCGTTCTGAGTGGCTTTTCTCTGGCAGCGCTGATTGCAATTCCCTTAGGAATACTGATGGGAACTTTTTCCAGCATTCGAGCGCTGATGGAACCGATTATTGGCATTGTGCGTTATATGCCAGCACCGGCTTTTATTCCCTTGCTAATTTTGTATTTTGGTCTGGGAGAAGAACCAAAGATTCTGCTGATTTTTATCGGAACGCTATTTTTTAATACGCTCATGGTGATGGATGCCGTGAAGTTTGTACCGAAAGAGTTATTGGAAACTTCTTACACTTTGGGCGGGCAGCGAAAGCAAGTTTTATTGCAAGTGATTTTTCCCTTTATCCTGCCGAGTATTATCGATGCGGGTCGCGTCAATATGGCAGCTTCTTGGAACTTAGTCATCGTGTCCGAGTTGGTGGCAGCGACAGAAGGCTTGGGTCGCCGTATTAGTGTCGCCCAAAGATTCCTCAAGACTGATGAAATTTTTGCGGGGCTGATTGTAATTGGCTTGATTGGTCTGACGATCGATCTTTTGTTTCGATTGTTACTACGCGTGTCTTGTAAGTGGGCTAATGATTAAGAAAAGGGGTAGTTAGCAGTCATTGGTTTTGAATGATTCGTTCGGTGCTAGTGACTAATGACGATTACAGTGGGCAATTCAATCTAACAACTTAAAATCATCACTCATTATGCATTTGCAAGTTTCTCAACTCCATAAACAATTTCCAATCCGACGCGGTTCGCTCGTTGCCCTCAAAGATATCAATTTGCAGATTGAAGAGGGAGAATGTATTTGTGCGGTAGGTGCTTCGGGTTCTGGTAAGTCAACATTGCTGCGGTTGATTGCTGGATTGGATACTCCCACGGCGGGGGAAGTTTTGGTCGATGGGGTGCGCGTGACAGGCCCTGGTCCTGATCGGGGGATGGTGTTCCAGAGCTATACGCTGTATCCGTGGATGACGGTTGCAGAGAACGTGGGATTTGGTTTAAAGCTGCAAGGTGTCTCCTCGATAGAACGACGGCGACGGGTGGCTTATTATCTAGATGTGGTGGGATTGTCTGGGTTTGCCAAGTCACTTCCGAAGGAACTCTCAGGCGGGATGAAGCAACGAGTAGCGATCGCGCGTGCTTTAGCCTCGCAACCTAAAATTTTACTGATGGATGAACCGTTCGGGGCGTTGGATGTGCAGACGAAAGAAGCGATGCAGCAATTTTTACTGCAAGTCTGGCAACGCACGCGGACAACAATTTTTATGATTACTCACGATGTTGAGGAAGCAGTTTTTCTCTCTCAACGCATCTATGTACTGAGTTCGCGTCCAGGCACGGTTAAAGAAGAATTAAGTATAAAACTCCCAAGCGATCGCACTTATGACATTAAGTGCAATCCTCTGTTTCAGGATTATAAGGATCAGGTGATGGCACTCCTCCGTGCCGAGGAAGATAAAACTTTATTAAAAAGTACCTTTCAAGAGTTACCGATGGTGGTTTAAGCAACAAGATTGTTTCATTCTTGTTCCGGAACCTCTCCCCAAACCCCTCTCCGTATCGGAGAGGGGCTTTGAAAATGGCTCCCCTTCCCTACAAGGGAAGGGGCTGGGGGTTAGGTTTGGGAATATGCTTCAAACTTGAAGTTAAGAAATAGAAAAATTTAAGAGTCCTGGGCAGAAAAAGTAGTATTTCTCAAGATTGCCCCCTAGCACTCTCCCTATGAATCAACCCCTCCGTACCTTGGGCGTACCGCCGAATGCTTGGGCAGTTGATGCAGAAATTGCCGATATCACGCGCCCTCCTATAAAACCGCAGCTTGTTACCCTAGCCACAGAAACCAAGACGCTACGCCTGGATTTGGCAAAAGCCGCGATTTTGGTGATTGATATGCAGAATGATTTCTGTCATCCCGATGGCTGGCTAGCCCACATTGGCGTAGATGTGACACCCGCCCGAACTCCGATCAATCCGCTTAAAACGCTGTTGCCAGAATTGCGAACGGCAAACGTTCCGGTGATTTGGATTAACTGGGGGAACCGCCCCGACTTACTGAATATCAGCGCCAGTGTACGCCATGTTTATAATCCCACGGGCGATGGTGTGGGTTTAGGAGATCCGCTACCCGCGAATGGTGCGCCAGTGCTGATGGTGGGCAGTTGGGCGGCGGCGGTGGTGGATGAATTGGAACCAAAACCAGAAGATATCCGCGTCGATAAGTACCGAATGAGCGGTTTTTGGGATACACCTCTCGACAGCATCCTGCGGAACCTGGGAAAAACGACTTTGTTTTTTGCCGGAGTTAATGCGGATCAATGCGTGATGGCAACGCTGCAAGATGCTAATTTCCTTGGCTATGACTGCATTTTGGTGAAGGATGGTACTGCTACCACATCCCCAGAGTATTGCTGGCAAGCTACTCTTTATAACGTAAAACAGTGTTTTGGTTTCGTGGCAGATTCTCAAGCTATCGTAGAAGCAATTCAGTTGGCTAATCGCTAATGCTAATCGCCAATGGTAACGAACAATTAGCCATTAGCCATATTGCTCTCTTTTAGAGGAGAAATGCCCGATGGACTCGTCCCGTTGCATGATTCCGATCGTCAAGTCTCCCAGAGACTATCAAGCCTTTCGCATCAGTCCTGAGGATAGTAATCGGTTAGCGATTGTCTTCGATCCGGCAAGCGCTAACGTTTCATTAACTTTTTGTGTAGAAATTTTTGATGTTGGTGGGAAAACTCCTCCCAATCGTCACCAAATGGCGGTGGAGATGTTTTTTGTCCTCAAGGGGCAAGGACTGGCAACTTGCGACGGCAAAACCGTCCCGATTCGCCCTGGAGACAGCTTATTAGTACCGCCGACGGGGATTCATAAAATTGAAAATACAGGTTGCGATCGCTTGTATACGCTGTGCTTTATGGTTCCCAACGAGGATTTTGTGGAACTAATTCGCAGCGGCGTCCCCGTCGAGTTGGATGAGGAAGATTTAACAGTTCTGAATCGTTCAGATGCGCTTGTCGCCTGCTAAAGGTTTGAGAGAAAGAAACGGTTTGTCTGCTTAGTTATTAGTTACGAGTCATCAGTGAAGGCAAAATACCCGACTTCTCGCAGAAGTCGGGTATCTGAACTGCTAGTATCTGATAAGTAAAATTGGATTGTTATCTATAAATTAATACAAATGAATTCAATAAATCTAGAAAGTCACTTTATCGTGGGCTAAAGTTTAAACTTATCTAAAAAGAGGTTCTTTGGTAAGTTTAATTATTAAAATTGTTATAATTTTGCCATGCTTGCCAAAAAACATAAATTGATAAAATTCCTAGCAAGGTGCGAAAGGCTAAGCTGACGACTTCATCGGGCAATTTGGGGAGAAAGCGCGTGCTTATTTGCGCCCCCAAGAAGCCACCACATCCTAAAAGCAGTCCTTCAACTAACAAAACATTGCCTCTGAAAGCGTGTCCTATAGTCGCTGATATAGCTGTAATCACGATGACACCTAGACTGGTTTGAATGGCAACTTTGATAGTTTCTCCTAAAAGTAAAATTTGCAGCGGCACCATAATTACACCACCACCAACCCCAAATAAACCTGCGAGTATCCCAGCAGCACTACCAGTGGCAATTCTGGCAAAATTTGGATTGAAGAAGATGTTTGAATTTCTAGGAATAGTAGATTCGTGGCTGCCTTGAATTTGTAGTTCTTCTTCCTGCTTCTTTTTGATTGTCAACTGCTTGCGTAGTTCAACTAAGTAAATATTTAAAAGTAGCAATAAGCCAAAAGCTGTTAGCAGTAAATAGGGACGAAATTGGGTTGCTAAATAAGCCCCAATTTGTGCAGTGACTACAGCCGGAAATCCTATAGCAATCACTCTTTTGAAGCTGAATAACCCCATCCGCCAGTTTTGGGCGCTACCAGAAATTGCTGTGATTAAAATCGCTAGGCTACTGGTGCCAACGGCTTGCACGGGTGTGTATTTTAAAGCGACTAATAAGGGGACAAGAACCGTACCGCCGCCAATGCCTAAAAATCCCGCGAGAATTCCGGCAAACAGTCCAGCGATCGCAAAAATCAATAAACTGGTGGTTGTCATAATAAAAATGCCTGACGACTGAAGTCGCGGCTATACAAACAAAGCCTGCCTACGCAGGCTAATAGGGATTGTATCGCAGTCCTAAATGATTCGTGAAGGTGAGATGCCTGACAATTCTTACGAAGTCGGTAATCTGAATCCTCAGCATCTCACAACGAAAATAGGATTGCTATAGGCTGAAGCTTGTAATGTATATCCGCTTACTAATAATATTGCGATTATTCCAGAGTTTAATCTTATTGGCAATCCCAATAACTTCAGCACAAATTAATTGTATTGATATAAATTGTTTGCAAATATACTTTTCTTACTTATAAAAAAGTAATAGGCAATGGGTAAAATTTACCTACTACCCATTACCTATTACCTATTACCTATTACCGATTACCTATTCCCCATTCCCCATCAACAATTACATCTTACCCTTCTGCATCACTTCCTGAAGGTGCTGGCGAATTTCTTGTGCGTGTTGCATATCTTGCTGCTGCAACTTCTGAAAGAGTTCCGCACAAGGTTGAGATCCCATTTGTTGAGCGTCTTGAATGTAAGTCTCGTATGCCTGAAGTGCTTCAGCCTTGTTCTGCAATACTGTGAGCAAATCGTACTCAAGGTTGCTGATGACTTGGGATTTATCGGTAGTCTGCATAGATTTAACCTCTAATCACGATTACTCAATAACCTTGACTCACACTAAGAGGACAATTCATCTGTCAAAAAGAGTACGTCAGAAGTGTTACTTTCAATACAACTGTAGTGGCGATAATTGATTTAAAATCTCGTCTTCTTGACCTGATGCCCATCTGGCAAAATGCTTGGCTAAGGATGGCACGAATACCAAAGGATTTGAGAAGCCGGAGAAGAGATAAGCGCCGTCCACGTTATTGAGTGCGCCAACTAAGGGAAGGCGATCGCTACTAAACGCGACCAAGCAGTGATGCCACTTTCCGGGTAAATTCTCTAGTGCTGGTAAGATTTTCCCCACCGCAGCACGAAGGTTCGCTTCACTTTGGACCGCATCAATTTTAGCGTTGGGAGCGGTGAGAACTCGGCTAATTTGACCGATGCGTAAACTGCCGTCTTGGAACTGAATCGCACCAGCATCTAGAATGGGTGGAACAGGTTCATAATCGGGTTCATCCCAGAAGCGATCGCGTTCAGGAATAGTTGCTTCCGCTTCTAGTTGAAAGCGTTTGATCTCTGCTGGCATCACCGTTGTCTGCAACCGTACATCAACGGGTGGCGTTTCGATGAGTTCAGTATGGGTGAAATACAAGCGGATGGGAATCCCCGCAGCTTTGAGTAGCTGCCGACTCATGGCACCGGCACAGATAACGGTTTTGGCAGCGTGGTAGGTTGTCGTTGCGGTTTTGACTCCCTGAATCTTTGAGCCTTTTCCGAGTAGTTCCACTACCCGATCGATTTGCACCTCACCCCCAGCGCGGCGAAAAGCTTGAGTGTAGCCTTGAGTTATTTTTTCAGGTTCAATGTGACCGTGACGAACCGTTAAAGCGGCTGCGATCGCATCTGGATTGAGTAGCGGTTCCATCTCGCAAGCTTCTGCAATGCTGAGTAACCGAGGCGGAATTGCAAACTCAGCGTAGTTGGCAGCAACTTTCTCCGGATCGTCATCAGTCCCAATGGTCAAAATTAAATCCAATTCGCGGAACTGGGTATCGGTGTCTAATTCCTCAGATAAAATGCGGTGACGCTCAATCCCCTCAGCACATAACTGTCGCGTCAACTCAGTCGTCCCTGACCAGTAGGCAATTCCACCATAACTATAGCGAGTGGCACCTTGCAGTGAGGCGTGTTGCTCTAACAAAAGAACCGAAAAGCCTTTGATTGCCAGTTCGTAAGCCAGCGCCGCGCCTGTAATGCCGCCGCCGACAACAATCCAGTCGTAAGTTTTCATCATTGCCATTGGTCATTCCTGCGTAAGTTCTGACTATTTTCCTTCCCCGCGCACACACACTCTGTAAAGCTCTGTAACCCTAACGAGTCTTGGTTTTGCCTGATTTCTGGAAATGCATTTCGTCGATTTGAAGAACCAGAAAGCAGGCAGATGAAGGGTGCTAAGTGCAGATGCCGACTACTCGTCTTCAGTTCAAAGGAAGGTTAACACATGGCATTCGGTTTCCGTAAATTTAATTGCAAAGATGCTTCAACGCTAGCGCTACTCAGTGCAGGCGCATTTTTATTGTTGAACTCCCAAGCATGGGCGACAGCACTCACTAACAACGCTTCCGGTATTAATCTTTCTAAGACTAACGTAGGCGATACTACCCTCCAAATTGCCGCCCAACCCCAAACCGGCGTCAACCGGCGCGTACAATTTGCACGGGGGAGAAGCTCTACTACGATTAAGGGAGCAGTGCCCCTAGGCAAAAAAGACATCTATACTTTCAGGGCACGGAAAGGTCAAACAATTATTACAGAAATAACCTGGGAAGGCGATCGCGTAGGTGCCGATAACGATGACGAAGGACTCTCTGGCTTCACCTTCGTTTGGCCTAACGGAGAAGTGATGGAACACCCACAAAATATTTATTTCGAGGCAACATCAACAGGCGATTACCGGGTTGTGGTTGCACAGCCTTATAAGCTGACCAATTCCAGATACACATTTAAGTTGACGATTGAATAAGTATTGCTAGACATAAGGGCATGGCATTGCCATGCCCTTACAGATGTATCGCACCCAATAGAGAATTGCTATAAAATCAGGCGTTCCTCAATTCTGAGTAACGTGAAAGGAGTGGGTAATCGCGACCCATCCTTGATTGGAGGCAAATTTCTATGGAGTTGCAAATGCAAAGCTGTCCCTGTTGCTGGAATAAGCGCTTATTTGCCTGGTTGCTATATAAAGGAAACGCTGGGTATGAAAAACTGGTAAGCGATCGCAAGCGCAATCTCTTTTCTGACTTGCATGGTGATGTGTTGGAAATTGGCCCTGGAACGGGTGCTAACTTCCCTTATTATCCCAAAGACATTCGCTGGATTGGCATCGAGCCGAACCCGTATATGCATCCTTATCTCCAAAAAGAAGCAGAACGGAATGGCTTAAACAATCTCGATGTCCGCAGTATTAGCGCCCAACGACTGGAAGCTGAAGATAACAGTATAGACGCGGTCGTTAGTACCCTTGTCTTGTGTTCGGTGCCGGATTTAACGGCAACTTTCAATGAAATCTTGCGAGTCCTCAAACCCGGCGGACGCTTCTTGTTTATCGAACACGTCGCCGCCCCGCAAGACACTTTCTTGCGACGGGTACAAGAGGGAGTGCGTCCAGTGTGGAAATTTCTTGCCGATGGTTGCAACCCAGATCGAGAAACTTGGGTAGCATTGGAAAACGCTGGTTTTGACCGTCTCAATTACGAAAGATTTGAGCTTGCTCTCCCAATTGTTAGTCCTCAAATTTCAGGTGTCGCGACCAAGTAGCGGTATTCTTTGGGAAAATAACTGAAGTTGTTGGAGTGCGCTCTTTGTGGGGAAAATAGAAACAACCGACTTGTCGCTAGCATCGAGCTTAAAGTCGCCTGTAACGAGGCTGAAAGTTTATCCAAGATTGCGTTTGCATATTAGCTTTGGCGAGCTTTTAGCGAGTCTTTCTTCCTTTCTTTACTTCCCCAATAGAGAGCAACTCATCCCAGAGATTCAACTTGATTGGCAAGGAAAGCGAGAAGTTTTAGACACACAATATAATCATGTCAAAATTCTCCCTAAGTCTGGGTGTAAAAGTGGATGTAACGAGCAAATTGATGAGGGTAGCGAGGTTCTAGTTACACTTTCAGTTAGAACAGCTCTCGACCTGCTGCTACAGTCATTAAACCTTCCTGCTGGGTCGGAAGTGTTGATGAGTGCTGTCAATATTCGGGATATGGTTGAAGTGGTAAAACGGCACGGGTTAGTGCCGATACCCGTTGATATTTCCTTAGATACGCTTGCACCCGATCTGAAATTATTGGAATCTCTGATTTCGGAAAAAAGTAAAGTTTTGGTTGTGGCACATTTATTCGGCTCGATTATCGATCTAGAGCCTTATGCCGAACTGTGCAAGAAACACCAGATTTTCTTAGTAGAGGATTGTGCCCAAGCTTTTGCCGGTAACAAATATCACGGTTATCAGGATGCGGATGTAAGTTTATTTAGTTTTGGCCCGATCAAGTCCTGTACGGCGCTTGGGGGAGCGATCGCTATCATTCGGGAGCGCGCGATCGCTCAACAGATGCAAGATATCAATCAACAATATCCTTGCAAGAGTGAGTCTTGGTTTTTTCAACGCATTCTTAAGTATTTGTGCTTAAAGCTTTTCTCTATTCCTTGGTTGTATTACCACGTACTTGTTTTTTTTAAATCCTTGGGAAAGAATCTCGACTCCGCGATCAACTCAATGACACGGGGATTTTCTCAAGGAGATATCCTGGAAAAAATTAGGTATCGTCCTCCAACTCAGATGCTAGTTCTTTTAAAACGGAGATTAAGAACCTGCGATACCCAATGGTTTGAAAGACGGTCAAAAAATGCCCGCAAATTTCTTTCTCTTCTCAAACCCGAAATTACTTGCCCCGGAAGCAAAGCTGAGTACAACTCGTTTTGGGTTGTTCCCATACTGGTTTCAAATCCCCCATCGGTGATGGAAAAGCTTAGAGAGCATGGTTTTGACGCTACTCAAGGAAATACCAGTTTGACCTTTATAGATATAGATATAGATAACGCTTCGTCAGGTGACAAACCCGCGACTGAAGGATCTATGAATGCACAACGCCTGATCCAGCATGTGCTTTACCTGCCCGTGTCTGAATCTTTACCGGAAAATGACCTAGTGTGTCTTGCACAATTAATCAATTCCATGAAGTGTGCCCCATGACAGCAAAAATGTAAGGGCGACTAGGCGGACTGAATACGCACATATCCCCAAGCTTGAGCCTGTGGGATTAAATTCGCATGCATCGGGATGCTCCTCCCAAAGCAGGATTTTTATTATGAAATTGAAATTATGTCAAGATAATGAAATAAAGATGTTATATTAGTTTACATAGGTTCACACGAGGTTACACATTCATGCGATACACCAATAAAGAAGGGAATACCCTAACCCTTGATGAGTGTATGACTGCCGACAGCTTCTTTATGGAGGCTGATGTGTATGTCGGCGAACCACTAGAGATGCATTTCGATGAAAAACAAGAGTTAAAAGCAGGCAAGAAACCGAAGAAAGCAGTAGCAGCCAATCCAAGCGATCGCACATAAACCGCTTTTTACTAAGGTGCAATGGCTTTACTGTTGCAGAAACTTCAAAAATTAAAGAATTCTGGAAGTGTTACAGAGTGGTTGTTAGAGCGATTGACACCCATAGCAAGATCGGGGGGTTGAAAAAGCTCAACACGGCTAAAACACTTTCCTAAACCGGATATCTCTTCTCTAGACATTAACCTCGGCGTACACAACCGAGGTTTTTTTTGGGATACCGTTTAACTTTTGGGAAACGATATAGGACTTACGCATTGACAATGTGATGGTGGAAATTCCTGTTGCCGAAGGCATCGCATAATTTTAGAAATTACTACATATTTGTACTGATTTTTCAATGCGTAAGTCCTAGGATTTTGCTTGAACATACTTGCAGAAAAGTTTACACCGGGATTTCAATAATAAATGCTGTTCCTTCACCTAGAACCGAGTTAACACTCAATTTTCCACCATGAGTTTCTTCAACTATTTGACGAGCGATCGCCAATCCCAACCCCGTTCCTTTACCGACTGGTTTGGTTGTGAATAGATGGTCGAATACTTTTTGCTGAATGTTTTCTTTCATTCCTACTCCGTTATCGGCAATACGAATGATAACGTGCCGATTGTCTGGTGTCGGACGGGTTTGAATGCTAATGCAATGGGGATTTGGTTTCATTGCTTCTAAAGTGCGTCCTTTATTAGACTCTTCTAAAGCATCGATAGCATTCGCGAGGATATTCATAAATACCTGATTTAACTGTCCGGCAAAACAATCAACTAGAGGTAAATCTCCATAGTCTTTTACTACCTCAATAGCGGGACAAGCGTTACTAGGTTTTAAACGGTGTTTGAGAATCAAAATCGTGCTGTCAATTCCGTCGTGAAGATTGAATGGAACTTTGCGATCGCGATCGGCTCTGGAAAAGGTTCGCAAACTGCTAGTAATGCCGCGAATTCGTTCGACACCCAACTTCATCGAGTCAATCAACTTCGGTAAATCTTCTCGCAAATACGCCAGATCGATCGCTTCGATTTCCTCTTCAATCTCGGCATCGGGATTGGGAAGCTTTTTCTGATACAGATCGATCAGCTCAAACAAGTCTTTAATATAATCTTTAGCTGGTTTCAGATTTCCACCAATAAAGCCAACTGGATTGTTAATTTCGTGAGCCACTCCGGCAACCAGATTGCCGAGTGCAGACATCTTTTCGCTCTGTACGAGTTGCAGTTGCGCTTGCTGCAAGTTAGAAAGGGCATCTTGTGCTCGCTGATAGAGACGCGCATTTTCTAGCGAGATTGCAGCTTGGGTACACAGGAGATTGAGGATTTCAACGCGATCGCTCGTAAAGACCCCAGTAGTCAGGTTATTCTCCAAGTAAAGAATGCCCAGCAATTTACCTTGATGAAGAATTGGAGCGCACATCAAGCTTTTAGGCTGCTGGCGGATAACGTAAGGATCTGCCATTAAGAAAGGATGAGCTGTAGGGTTACTAACCACTGAGGGTTGTAAGGTGTGCTTGACGCTGTTGATGAATGCAATCGGAATCTCCTCCAGACTATCTTCGAGGGGAATCGGCTCCATGATGGAGCAATAAGTAACTGTGCTAATTGCTTCAACGACCAACTGATTCTCTTTAAGCAACAGCAAAGCACATTTGTCCGCACCCGCATTTTCAATCACTACTTGCAGCAATGTCGAGAGCAATTGCTCTAAATGGATTTCGCTAGAGAGGGTTTGGGAGGCTTTGAGAACCGTTTTTAGATCTAATGCGGCAGATATGCTGTTACTAGATGTAGATGATTTACTAGTAATCGTATGGGATGCAAGAGTATGCGTTGCATGGAGCGTTATCTCTGATGCCAGTTGTAATTCATCCGGTTGCAAAATTAATGCCAGAAGTTCGGGATAGGATTGCTCCAAATTGCTCACCTTAGCTGTAGCTCCCCAGCGGGCATAGCCGTAGTAAGCATCGTGTAGGTAGTCTCTAGCAACGCGGGGTTTTCCCCACTCTAGATAGAATTTGGCTGCTAATTCATTTGCTAAGGCAACTTCTTGGAGATATTCATTTTCTGTCGATCGTGCGATCGCACGATCGTAGAATTCCAATGCTTCTGATTTGTCCTCTAATACTCGGTATCTTTCGGCTTCAACTAAATAAAATTTGTGTCGGTGATTTGCTGGAGCGAGTTGCGCCCAACTTTTCATCTTTTCCTGGTTTTTAGCTACCCGTTGAAGAATGCTTTGTTGTTCTACTTCGGAAACCCGAGAATAAATTGCTAGATGCGCTAAAGAATCGTAGGTATAAAAGAGGGGAACTACAAACAATCCCGTCGCACTACTGAGGTAATTTTCGGCGGCAATCGCGGCTTCAACTGCCATCTCAACTTTTCCAAATAGATAATATAAAATAAGTTGACTCACATAGAAATAGGACAGGGCTGTGCGATCGCCAGCTCGCTCGATCTTGGGTAGCATTTCATCGCGATCAAAAGCATTTCCAGTCAATTGCCACGCCTCAGCCGCATCTTCAGTTAAATTCAAAATCGCTTGCTGAAAAATAGTGAGATGACTGGAAAGCCCTGCTTGGTTGAGTTGATTCAGTTGAGCGCGGAAGGTAGAACTTTCTCGGCTCAGTTCGATTAGTTCTTTACCGACAAACCAGGAGTGCATAACATAACCAAATGCACAAATAGTTGCTGCTTCTAAATCGCCTGTTTCCAGTCCAACTTGATACCCTTCTCGGAAAAACGGCAGGCTTTCTCTAAGGGGTTCTTTCCAATGCCAAATACTAAAGTGAACTCCGACATAGACTCTAGCTTTTAATTCTTTTGTATTAAAATATTCGAGCAGCTTTAATGCGAGTTGTCCGAATTGATAGCCCCTGTCTACGTCTCCTATTACCCCACAAAGCATCAATCCATAATAGGCATAACCATTTGTAGAAAATGAACTATTGCCATATCGAACGGATAAATTGACCTGTTCGAGGACAATAAACGGTAAGAGCGTTGGAGCTGCAACAAAGGCAACCGAAGAAACAGCCGCAAGAATCCGTACAACTGCTAACTTGTTAGGCTCTGTTATTTGGGGCAAATCGATTAAATCCAGCGGTTGCCTTCCAGCCAAGATGGATTTAGTCGTCTCGAATGCCAGTGCAGTATCTGATTGGCTGGGTTGCTCTGGAATAGTGGTTCCCAAACGCTCTACAATCTTCAGAGCAATCCGTACGGCTTCTACAAATTGATGTTGAGCTTGAGCGGCTTGAATTTGAACTTCATAGACCTCGATCGTATCTAACAGCGTTTTAGAGTGTTCTGTAACGCTCGCTGCCAATTGTTTCATCTGCTCGAAGTTGCCACTCAGATAAGCTGCTTCAGTAGCAGATTTGTAAAGTGCTAGGGTTGTTTCGTACTGAGTTTGCCAGCCATCTTCAGGCAGCAAATCGATCCCGGTCGTGCAATATTGAAATGCGGCTATATAGGCGGTTGCGGCTCTAGCTTTTTGTCCGGCTTTCAGATTGAGTTGGGCGAGTTCCGTTTGTTGAGTTTTATCGAATATTAGAGATTTCCCAATATTAAGTTGATTGACAATCTCAAACAGTTTCTCTTCTTGTTCGGCAACCGATGTATGAGTCAGTAACAGTTGCCCGATTTTAAGGTGAGCGATTTGTTTTTGCTCGTCTGGAATCAGGGAATAAGCAGCTTGCTGGACGCGATCGTGCAAGAATTTGTAAGAACACGAGTCAGAATCGAGAAGTTCCGAGCTGGAGGGATTTTGTCCCCTCAATTCTGACTTTTCCTGGAAAAACTTATAAACCTCACTGGTGGGTAAAACCAATCCCTCTTGCAAAGCTTTCCATAAGTCTGAAGCAGTCTCGGCTTGAGATTTTTCGTCAACGATCGCCAGGGTTGCTAAGTCAAACTTGTTGCCAATGCAGGCGGCAAGTTTCAGCACTGTTTGAGCGGATGCGGGCAACTTCTGCAACTGATGCGCCATAAATTCAACCACATCATCCGTCAATGCCAGCGCTCGAATTTGAGCAATGTCACACTGCCAGTACCCAATTTCAGTGTTGAATGTAATCCATCCTTCTTCATGTAACGCTTTGAGAAATTGGGTGGCAAAGAAGGGATTGCCTTGAGTTTTTTGGTACACCAATTCTGTCAGCGGTGCAGCAATCTCTTGCGAACAACTCAGAGTATCTGCAACCAGGTAGTTGAGGTCATTTTGAATCAGGGGTTTCAGAGTGATGGTGTTGACTACGGCACCGCTGCTGCGAACTTCATCCAGCGTCAGCATTAGAGGATGAGCAGGAGAAACCTCGTTATCTCGGTAAGCGCCAATTAACAGAAGGTAGCCAGCGTGAGTGTCGCTCATTAGCAATTGCATCAACTTGAGCGATGCCGAATCTGCCCACTGCAAGTCATCGAGAAAGATGACTAAGGGATGGTCTTGGGTGGTAAATACCTGTATAAACTTTGGGAACAACAAGTTGAAGCGATTTTGACTCGCATTCCCAACCTGTTCGGCAACAGGTGGCTGTTGACCGATAATTCGTTCGAGTTCGGGGATGACTTGAATAATGACCTGTCCGTTTTCTCCCAGTGCTGAGAGAATTTTGGCTTTCCATCGCTCCAATTGTTCGTCTGTCTCGCTCAACAGTTGTCCCATTAAGTCGCGAAACGCTTGGACAAAGGCAGCGAAGGGAATGTTGCGGTTGAATTGGTCAAATTTTCCTTTGATGAAATAGCCTCGTTGCTGGACAATGGGTTTGTGGACTTCGTTGACAACTGCTGTCTTGCCAATCCCGGAAAACCCGGCAACGAGCATTATTTCGCTGCTTCCTTGACTGACGTGATTGAAGGCATTGAGTAGGATTTCTACTTCAGTTTGCCGGCCATAGAGCTTTTCTGAGATGAGAAAGCGATCGCAAATATCTCGCTCTCCCAACTCAAATAGTTGGATTTGTCCCGCTTGTAATTCTTGCAAGCATCGTTCTAGATCGTGTTTGAGTCCAAGAACATTTTGATAGCGGTCTTCCGCATTTTTCGCCATCAGTTTACTGACGATGTTTGACAGTACCAAGGGAATATCTGGATTCAAGCTACAAACGGTAGGCGGCTGCTTGGCAACATGACAATGCACCAATTCCATCGGATCGTGGGATGGAAAGGGTAGTTGGCCGGTGAGCAATTCAAAGAAGGTAATGCCCAGGGAATAGAAATCGCTGCGATAGTCGATTCCCCGGTTCATGCGTCCGGTTTGTTCTGGGGAGAGATAAGCTAGGGTGCCTTCTAGTCCGTTTGGGTTTTGAGTGGTGTAGGTTTCTCGTGGCAGCAGGGAGGAAATGCTGAAGTCAATCAGCTTGACTTGTTTGGTTTGAGGATTAATTAGAATGTTGGCAGGTTTGAGGTCTTTGTGAATAACTCGGTTTCGGTAGAGTCCGTTGAGAATGTCAGTTATTTGAATGGCGATGTCTAAAAACTCATCTAGCGCCAGCGCACGAGTCTTGGCATAGTCTTTGAGGGAAATACCACCAAAATCTTCCATTACCAGGGCATAGCTGTTGCGATAGGGTTCTAGAGTGTAGGCTTCAACGACTCCCGGCAGACATAGATTTTTGGCGATGGCGTATTGATTGCGAAATTGCAGCAGTTCGCTGAAGCTGGGATACTCGCGCTTCAGAACTTTGATCACCGCCGGATGTCGATCGGTTTCGCGGATGGCTCGATAAACTAGGGTCCTAGAGCCACTGTACAGTTGCTCGATCGCGCGGTATCCGGCAATTACGTGAGTTAAATCTCCGGCGACATTCATCTGGACTGTCCTATCTATAGCGATGACTTCTATTAACCAATCTGCCCATCAGTTCGTTAGATTTAACAAAAATGCGAGCTGATGTGTTGGCAATTAAATATAAATACACATAGAGAGCGAAAAGAGGCTTTCTTCTGTTAACAATTAATATAACTATACATTCAGTACCTCGATTGCGTTCCATTCTGTACGCGATCGACCCCCAGGTTTTTAAACAACTTTTTGACGACTATAATTGATGCGCGATCGTTAATGACAATCTCAGGGTTTTCCAACGAGTTTGATCGCGAACAATCGGTCAAAAATCCTCTGCTTTACCTACCTACTTGATTTGCTTCTTCAATTGCGTCAATGGCATTCGCTATAAGGTTGGCAAACACCCGATGAGTCTGTCTGCAAAAGCCTTTAATGAGAGACAAATTTCGATATTCTTTGTTGATTATTTTTTCTATTAAACGTAAATTGCTCGTTATTGTCCCTCATTCCCCAACCCCTTTTTTACGAGGGGAGAAGGGGAAGTTTGTTAGTCTTGCGATTGTTTGGCGATCGCCAGATACTCATCCCAGTTTGTAGGAGGCGTTAACCCTGCTTGCTTTAACAAATCACTGCGGTAATAAACCCTGTGAAAGTCCTCATCCAAGGGAATACTATAGATGCGTCCTTTATAAGTCGCACTAAAATTCCGAAGGATCGGTGCAATATCTTCCCACTGTATGGCTGCATCAGACTTGACTCGCGCCGTTAAATCTTCCACAAAACCAGCATCGATAAAGTCAATCTGCCATGAAGGTAAAATAATTGCCATATCGTACTTTGAAGCACTGCTAGACCAGTCCTTTTGCAGTATGTTGTGTAAATTTTGAAAAGTAACGCCCGTCAGATTGACCTTCGCTCCAGTCAAGGCTTCAAAGCCAGCAATCCGTCTCTTAGTACCTGTACGAACGGTTTCATCCTGAGTAATTATGTTAATTGTTACACCGTCAAACCGCTGTGCAGTTTGCTTGTTCTGGGTGGGCTGGGGTGCTACAGAGATTTGAGAACTGGGTGAAGAGAAATTGCAACCTGGAATCCCTAAACTCAACTAGAGGGCGGTCAGAAAAATTAGACAATATCGAACTCGCTGCCATTGAGAACGAAAGTTTTGCCAATTAGACATTTTCTCATTCCGCCAAATCTTGAGAATTTACAGATTTATTGTTCCCAGATATCTTTTTAGAAATTATGCATTGACAAATTAATACAAATATGTATAAATTCCTAAAATTATGCGAGAGATCAAATACCCCCGTAGTCCGGCGCTATCAGGGATGGGATTTCTAAAAACTGAATGTCGCTAACGAGATGCCTTGGGTTAAGCGCGATCGCTATTAGCAATCGGCGCTGAAATGATACCTTGTGCCTCCAGTACCGCCGCCACCCGGAGAATCAGCGTCTCGTTGTAAGGTGCGGCGATGATTTGCACGCCTAAAGGCATGGCATCGGGGCGATGAATAGGGACAGAGAGAACCGGCAAACCAATAAAAGATAGCGGTTGCGTAAAGAGTCCTAGGTGAGGACGCACTAGCACTTCTTCTCCAGCGATCGCCATTTTTTCTTGTCCAATCGGAGGGGCAATGCAGGGAGTGGTGGGGGCGAGAATGATATCAACCTCACTGAAGATTTCCCGAACGCGATCGCGGTACCATTGCCGAAATCTCTGTGCCTGAATGTACCAGCTTGCCGGAATGAGGGCACCCGCGAGAAAGCGATCGCGGGTTGCCGGATCGAAATCTTGAGGACGCGATCGCAAGGAAGCTAAATGCAGATTCGACCCTTCACTCGCCGTAATCACATACGCCGCCGCCCTTGCCCGATGGGGTTCCGGTATGGTGACAGTTTCTTGCACGCCTAATGCCCGCGCGACATTGGCAACTGCTTCCAGCGCTTCTGGTTCTGCACCTTGGGCAAAATAAACATCCGCCACCGCAATTCGCAACCCCTCAATGCTTCGTTTGAGGTGCGGCAAGCAGAGTTCTGGGGGGCGAGTTGTACAAACCGGATCTCTAGGATCTGGCCCTTGCAAGACATCAAAAATAGCAGCCAGGTCACGTACAGAACGTGCAAACGGCCCAATATGATCGAAACTACTGGAAAACAATCCCGCGCCTGCTCTTGACAAACGCCCATAAGTCGGCTTAAAGCCGAAAACTCCGCAAAATGCCGCAGGAACGCGGATCGAGCCGTTCGTATCCGAACCCAGTGTCAGTGGCACTAAGCCAGATGCCACAGCCGCCGCAGAACCTCCAGAGGAACCTCCGGTTACGCGAGTCAGATCGTGGGGGTTTGCTGATGTACCGTAGTGGCTGTTTTCGGTGACAAAACCGTAGGCGTACTCATCCATATTCAGCGCCCCCACTAGCACGGCACCCGCTTGTTTGAGTTTGGCGACAGCGGTGGCGTCTTGGGTGGCTGGAGGATTTTCGGCGTTAATTTTTGCACCCGCGAGGGTGGTTAAACCCGCGATATCGAAGAGATTTTTAACGGCGAAAGGCACCCCTGCTAAAACACCCGGATCGTCGCCTTGGGCGATCGCGCGATCGATTCTTTCGGCGTCTGCCATTGCCGTCTCAGCAGTGACGGCAGTAAAGCAGTTCAGCCTTTGATTTTGGTCGTCAATTTTTGCCAATGTAGCGGCAACGACGGCTTTTGCTGAAACTTCAGAATTCCGCACGGCGCAGGCAATTTGAGTGGCATCAGGATAGGCTTGGCTCATGGTTGAAACACGGGTGCGGCTTCGATTTCATCGGGCAGAGGAAACTCGTTGACGAGTTGCGCGATCGCGGCAATTTTTCTTAGATTTTCCACCACACCTGGATGGTGTTCTGGAGCCAGTGGCAAATCAATTAATTTTGCCATTAAATTGACATATTCTTCAGCGATGTCGTCAGTGGTCATTGCAGAAAAGGGAATGGGTTAATGGTGCGTATCACTTGGGCAGATCCCAGATTAGTTCGATGAAAGCAGACTAAGTTTCGGGCAGGGTTTGCATAAGTTTGTTCAGACGCGAACTCTATGCCCCAAGTATTTTTCTATTTTCATGTCGTTTTTATTAACTGAGTTTAATTTAAATTTTATGAATTAATTTCCAGAGCGATCGCATTAAATGAACGAGATTCGCCTGAATTTAGACACTAAAACCCAAAGATACTGGGAAAAAGTGGCGAGTTGCAATTTTGAGCGCGATCGCTGCTAATGATTGGGAATGCTAACAACTCAATAAATAATCCATAAGGTGAATGCCAAAAAATTGTCATCTACCTTAGGGTTAAAAAAGCCTTGGTGATAGGTGCGCTTTGGATTTCAATCTTGAAAGGTTCATGCTGAAAGTAACACGTTCCCAACTACTAGGCTATGGCGTAGCTGTCTTGACCGTGATGGTAGCACTGCTGCTGACACTCCTGTTACAGCCACTGATGGGACCGCTCATTTTCCCCTTCTTTTATGCAGCAGTATCGATTAGTGCCTGGTATGGTGGCATGGCTCCGGGGCTGCTAGCTGCAATTTTATCGGCTTTCGTTACCAATTTCCTATTGTTAGACCCGCTCTATTCTTTAGGAGTCGCCAGCCCGAGCGTTGTGGTGCGATTGGGTGTATTCCTTCTCGTGACGTTTCTGATCAGCTCGCTGAACTCGGAACTACACACTGCAAAACAGCGGCTAGAGACGAGTCTGCTGAAGCTACAGACAAGTGAGAAACGCTATCGTCGCCTTATCGATACTGCCAACGAAGGCATCTGGACAATCGATACCCAAGGACGGACAGACTACGTCAACCAGCGGATGGCGCAAATTCTGGGATACAGCGTGGAGGAAATTCTGGAGCGCTCAATTTTCGACTTTGTGGATGAAGCATCGCGCGGGGAGGCACTGCAAAAAATACCACAACCCAACTCAGGCGTCATCGCTCAATATTACTGGCAATTTCGCCGCAAAGACGGCTCGGATCTCTGGGCAATTGTATGCACCAGTCCAATTTTCAGCGATACGGAAGAGTTTCTCGGCACGCTTGCCATGATTACCGATGTGAGCGATCGCAAGCAAGCAGAGTTGGAGCTACAGGAGTCTACCCGTCGCGTCACGAACATCCTAGAGAGCATCACTGATGCGTTTGTCGCCTTGGATCACCAGTGGCGGATCACTTATGCAAACCATGAAACGGCGAGAATGAACGGGCAAAAGCCAGAGGAAATCATTGGCAAAACCCACTGGGAACAATGGCCTTGGTCAGCCGGGACGAAAGTTGAGCGAGAATATCGACGAGCAATTGCCGAGCAGGTGGCTGTCCATTTCGAGGTGTTATACGAGCCATTAAGCATCTGGTTAGAGATCCATGCGTATCCTTCCAAAGACGGACTGAATATTTATTTCCGGGACATCACCGAGCGTAAGCAAGCGCAGGAGGCGCTGCAAAAAAGAGAAAATGAACTCCGCCTGATTACAAATGCCTTACCAGCCCTGATTGCTTATATCGATTCAGAGCAGCGCTATCGCTTTCACAACAAAGCCTATGAAGAATGGTTCGGGGATTCCGGCACGCAAGTGAATGGAAAGCAAGTTCGGGAGGTTCTAGGCGAAGCCGCTTATGAAGCGACTCGTCCGTATATTGAGACAGTCTTGTCAGGAAAACAAGTTACTTACGAAACCAAACTTCCGTATAAAGATGGTGGCAGCCGCTACATCAGTGCCACTTACATTCCTCAGTTTGACAGTCTTGGGCAAGTCGAAGGATTTGTCGCCTTAGTCAGCGATATTAGCGATCGCAAAGCGGCTGAGGAAGCGTTGCGTCGCTCAGAAGAACGCTTACGTAGACTGTTCGACTCCAACCTGAGCGGCATTGCCTTCTGGAACGTAGATGGCTTCATCACCGAAGCCAACGACGCCTATCTGCGCCTGGTTGGCTATACCCGCGAAGAATTTACCGAATTAGGAAAAATCAGCTGGAGACACCTAACGCCCCCAGAGTACCAGCAC
Organism: Coleofasciculus sp. FACHB-1120; assembly: GCF_014698845.1. Classification (NCBI taxonomy): domain Bacteria; kingdom Bacillati; phylum Cyanobacteriota; class Cyanophyceae; order Coleofasciculales; family Coleofasciculaceae; genus Coleofasciculus; species Coleofasciculus sp. FACHB-1120. The sequence goes on from NZ_JACJTV010000041.1 coordinate 28,496, forward strand.
CTAGACGATCGAGCGATCGCAGAGGCTCTAGCAACGGGAGTTTCCAATATCTATGAGAAAGAGTACCTCCAACGGGACGGCAAGCGAGTGCCGATCGTGCTGGGGATTGCCTTGCTCAACGACTCTCAGCAAGAGGGTGTCGCCTTCTTACTAGACATTAGCGATCGCAAACAAGTAGAGGCAGAACGCGCTTTGCTTTTATCCTTGGAGCAAATTGCCCGTGCGGAAGCAGAAGCCGCTAGAGAGCAAGTCTCTGATATTCTCGAAAGCATCACCGACGGCTTTCTCGCCTTCGACTGCGAGTGGCGTTTCACCTACCTCAACCACGAGGGAGCAAGAACTTTGGGTCATTCTCCTGAAGAACTGTTAGGGCTTAACTTGTGGGAAGAGTTTCCGGAGCTTGAAAGCACCAAATTCGGTCAGATGTACCAGCGGGCAGTCGCCGAGCAAGTGCCTCTGGAACTGGAAGACTATTACCCACCCTTCGATGCTTGGTTTGTTGCCCGCGCTTACCCTACGCACGCTGGAGGACTATCGCTATACTTCCGCAACATTAGCGATCGCAAGTACGCTGAAGCCGCATTACGCGAAAGTGAGGAACGCTTTCGCGTAATGGCAGATACGGCTCCCGTCTTGATTTGGATGTCTGGTCTTGACAAGCTCTGTTACTACTTCAATAAACCCTGGCTAAAGTTTACCGGCAGGACTTTGGAACAAGAGATGGGCAACGGTTGGACGGAAGCAGTTCATCCCGATGATGCCCAGTTTTGTTTAGATACTTATGTAAATGCCTTTGATGCCCGTCAAGATTTCAAAATGGAATATCGCCTCAGACGCTTTGATGGGGAGTACCGATGGCTTCTAGATATTGGGATTCCCCGATTTACACCGGATGGCAGTTTTCTGGGTTATATCGGCTCGTGTATCGAGATTAGCGATCGCAAAGAAGCTGAAGCATCAATTCGACAAATCAACCAAAGCTTGGAACAACGGGTTAAAGAACGGACTGCCCAACTAGAAGCCGCGAATAAAGAACTTGAATCTTTCTCCTACTCGGTTTCCCATGACTTGCGGGCACCACTTCGGCATATTAGCGGTTTCGTGGACTTGCTCCTAAAACGGATAGGGTCAACAACCCTCGATGAAACCAGCCTGCGTTATCTCAAAACGATTGCCCAGACCACTAAACAAGCCGGAGTTCTCGTCGATGAACTGCTCGCATTTTCCCGCATGGGGCGCACTGAGATGCGCTATACATCGATTAATATGGATCGGCTGGTTCGCGAAGTCCAACGCGATTTAGAGCAGGAAATCAATCACCGGGCGGTAACTTGGCAAATTGAAGACTTACCTGAAGTCCAAGGCGACCCTTCCATGTTACGGCTGGTACTCCAGAATCTAATCGGAAATGCTGTTAAGTACACGCAGACACGCACCCATGCCGAAATAGAAATTGGCAGCACTGACAATGAGTCTGAGGTTGTCTTTTTTATTCGGGATAATGGCGTAGGATTCGATATGCAGTACGTACACAAACTTTTTGGTGTATTTCAGCGCCTCCACAGCCAACAAGAGTTCGAGGGGACTGGCATTGGATTGGCGAACGTCCAGCGAATTATCCATCGTCATGGCGGTCAAACTTGGGCAGAGGGTGTGGTAGAGGGTGGAGCAACTTTCTACTTCTCCTTGCCAAAATTGGCAGAAAAACCATAATAATTAAAAATTAAAAATGCAAAATTAAAAATAATAAATTTTTTAATTTTTAATTTTTAATTGATATAGGGGGATGAATGAAAGAATTGAAACGAATTCTGCTAGTTGAAGACAGTCCGAACGATGTTGAATTAACACTAGCAGCACTAGGGGAAAACCATTTAGCAAACGAAGTGGTAGTTGTGCGCGACGGGGAGGAAGCGCTTGATTATATCTATCGACGGGGGATTTTTAAGCTGCGGATTGAAGGAAATCCGGTCGTGGTACTGCTGGATCTAAAATTACCCAAAGTGGATGGGCTAGAAGTGCTAGCACGGTTGAAGTCTGACCCTACAACGAAAGTTATCCCAGTCGTCATGCTGACTTCTTCACGGGAGGAGCAGGATCTGATTAGGAGTTACGATTTAGGTGTGAATGCTTATGTCGTGAAGCCGGTTGATTTTCATGAATTCGTGAACGCTATCAAGGAAATTGGGCTTTTCTGGGCAGTGGTCAATCAGCCACCACCAGGTTCTTTGCCCATTGCCTGCACTGTCTAATGAACTATCTAAACAGGGAGCAGGAATTCAGCATGACGGGTGGAGGCTATTCATGAAGAAAAGGGGATTGTAAGCAAATTTGTAGCAAGATCGTAGGTTGGATAGCACGTCAGCAAAACCCAACAAACTGAATCAGTGCTAGGATTTGGTGGACTCAAACGCCACGCCCCTCAACGCAGGAAACTCGCGAGGGAATGGTTCCCCAGCCTACACATCCGAGATTTTTTAGTCAATAAGGGTAATCAGCATTACGGGTGAAGGTCATTGATAAAAAACAGAAACTGTAAACCAAAAAAGAATTGTTTATAATCTGGAATTAAAGAACTTTTTTTCACTCAAAACCCTCATTTTAAATCCCCAGTTTGAAAGAGTTACGTTGATTTCCATCGTTGCGCTGAATCATCAAAAAAAGGTTTGAGTCTCGTGAAAGTACTGCATATCCTTCTGCTCGAAGACAGTCTGCTAGACACAGAACTCATCTATGCGAATTTAAGCGCTGGTGGGATTGACTGCGAGTTGGTGCAAGTAGAGACGCGCACTGACTTTGTGACAGCACTAGAAACAGATTCTTTTGACTTGATTCTCTCAGATTACTCGCTGCCGTCATTTGATGGCATCTCAGCGCTGAAAATCGCTCGCTCCCTTTGCTGCGATGTACCATTTATTTTTGTCTCGGCGACGATTGGCGAGGAATTGGCGATTGAAACTCTGAAAAATGGGGCGACAGACTATGTGGTGAAGCAACGGCTAGAGCGACTGGTGCCATCAGTCATTCGGGCTTTGCGAGAAAGCCAGGAACGCAGCGATCGCAAAGCTGCCGAACAAGACTTACACAAAAGCCACGAGCGGCTCAAGCTTCTCTCGGAGACAGCTAGCAAGCTACTGTTGAACGATCGACCGCAAGAACTGATCGACAACCTATTTCAAGAACTTTCTTCTCATCTAGGAGTTGAAGTTTATTTCAACTACTTAGTCGATCGGGAAAAACAACTTCTGCATTTAAACTGTTGTGGTGGAGTTTCCGAGCAAGTTTCTAAAGAAAGAGAGTGGTTGGAGATGAGTGAAACTGTGTGTGGACGTGTCGCTTTAGAGCATCACCACTTCGTCGCAGAGAACGTTCAGCAATCCACCGATCCGAAAATAGAAATGGCGCGATCGCTAGGGATTACAGCTTATGCTTGTCACCCGTTACTTGCCCACGGTCAGCTCATCGGAACCCTTTCTTTTGGCACCCGCAACCGCATCCGCTTCGAGACGGATGAAATTGAATTGATGAAGGTTGTTTGCGATCAGGTAGCGATCGCTTTAGAACGCGCCCAAATGTTAACTCGTCAGCGCCAATATACCAGCCGTTTGCAACGCCTTGCGGAGGCATCTGTTGCCATCAACTCAACCCTATCTCTTGAAGAGATGCTACAGCTGATTACGGAGCAGTCCCGCGACATTATCGGGGCACATCAGTCAGTCACAAGCTTGACGCTAGACGAGAACTGGGCACAGGCGATTAACTCAGTCTCTCTGTCAGATAAGTACGCGCAGTGGCGAGATTATAGTGAAACAACCGATGGTTCTGGCATCTATGCACTGGTGTGTCTCCTGAAACACCCGATGCGGATGACGCAAGCCGAACTAGAAGCACATCCAGCTTGGCGAGGTTTTGGGAAGGCGGCTGACCAGCACCCACCCATGCGGGGTTGGCTGGCTGTACCCCTGATCGGTCGGAATGGAAAAAATATCGGTTTAATTCAGCTTTCCGACAAATACGAGGGGGAATTCACCGAAGAAGATGAAGCCATCCTAGTACAAATGGCTCAGATGGCATCGGCGGCGATTGACAATGCACAGCTTTACCAAGAATCTCAGCAAGCGAATCGCATGAAGGATGAGTTCTTGGCGATACTCTCTCACGAGTTGCGATCGCCTCTCAACCCAATCCTCGGTTGGACGCAACTACTCCGCACCCGCAAGTTTGACGAAGCGACCACCACTCGTGCGATTGAAACTATCGAGCGCAATGCTAAGTTGCAGACACAGCTCATTGATGATTTGCTGGATGTCTCACGGATCATCCGTGGAAAAGTCGGTCTAAATATCTCCCCAATCAACCTAGTCTCTACCCTTGAGGCAGCTATCGACACGGTGCGTCTGGCGGCTGACGCGAAATCGATTCAGCTTCAGTCTTCCCTCGATTCCTCTGTAGGGCTGGTTTCGGGTGATTCCAGCCGCATACAACAAATTGTATGGAATCTGCTCTCAAACGCGATTAAGTTCACGCCGGAAGGGGGTCGTGTTGAGGTGAGACTGTCAATGGTCAACGGTCAAAAGGTCAGCGGTCGAAAGTCATTCGCCAACGAACCTGAACCAATGACCAATAAAGGACTTAGGACTCATTACAACTACGCCCAAATTCAAGTCCTCGACACCGGGAAGGGCATCCGTGCTGACTTTTTGCCCCATGTCTTTGATTACTTTCGACAAGCGGATGGCTCAACGACTCGGAAGCACGGGGGACTGGGACTCGGTTTGGCAATCGTGCATCATTTGGTAGAACTGCACGGTGGGACTGTCTATGCAGAAAGTCCGGGCGAAGGACAGGGGGCAACTTTCACGGTGATGTTGCCACTGATCAAGAGTGAGGCGAAAAAACTAACAATGGAAGAAGATGTCTTATTAAATTCTCAAGCCTCCATCCGCAGCACTTTACTTGATGGCGTCCGGGTTCTGGTTGTTGATGATGATACTGACACGCGGGAATTTCTGACCTTCATGCTGGAACAGTATGGTGCGGAAGCGATCGCAGTGGCATCAGCACAAGAAGCGTTTGAGCGAATCCCTCAAGTCAGACCGGATGTTCTGGTGAGTGATATTGGGATGCCTTCAGAGGATGGCTATTCTTTGCTTGAGAAAGTGCGGAAACTGGATGCCACTCAAGGAGGAGAGACTCCGGCGATCGCGTTGACTGCCTATGCGAGGGAAGAAGACCGCACACAGGCTCTCTCGGCAGGCTTCCAGATGCATTTGGCAAAGCCAGTTGAGCCAGATGAATTGGCGAATGTGGTGGCAAAGCTGGCGGCAAGCACTTCAATCCGATAACTGCTAATTCTAATAGAAGAGTATAAATAGAAATAGTGGTTCGTACAATTCGGTAGTTTTTGGTAGCGATCGCTAGTCTAAACCCTTCCCAGGTTAATCAAACTTTTTTTAAATTTAATAAAACTTAATCTTATATTAAAGTGGACTTTACCACTTTTAGGTCTGCAACTCAAACCCCCATAGGAAAGTTTCTTGTTTATAGCTTGCTATATCTTTTGACGGTTGCTCTCTGATTAATAAGAAATTACTTTACTGATATCAAAGCATTTTTATCTATCGGAAATAAACAGTTTGTACTCCTAGCAGAACTAGAGGCGATCTCAGTTCAGCCTAGGATACATTTCTGTAAACGCTTTCCTTTCTCAAACGAATCATCTGCATCGATAATAAGCTGAAACTTTGTCTGTAGCACGAGCTAATTTTTTCGGGTTTCTTATCAGAGTATTAAGCAATTTTAAGCAAAGTTAGTAAGCCAGCCATCAAATGAGACGGTTGAGAAAGTTTAATTGTCTTTGTTTCCTAATCAACTATTAAACCTTTGCTTGATAAAGCGACAATGTTATATCGCCAATCGGTAAACAAACTGCGAAAATTTCTACCAAACCTCCGCTCTTTGCGTCGCATTGGGGTATCTCTTCTTCTTTTCTTGGGCATCGTATTGTTTAGCTGGTTCGTGATGGCTCAGCAGCCAGTCACCCTCAACCTGTTGCTGCCTGCCCCTGATGCCCCACCCTTGCAGCGAATGATTAAAGACTTCGAGGCAGAGAATCCAGGCATTCGCATCAACATCGTTGAAGGCCCTAATGCCACAAACTTGGTTGAAGACCTCTATACCTCTGCTTTCATCTTGGGAGAATCTCCTTATGACCTAGTGGTCATGGATGTCATCTGGACGCCAAAATTTGCAGCGGCGGGTTGGCTGCTAGATATTAGCAACCGGATTTCCCAAGAAGAATTGGCAGCATTTTCACCCAATGATGTCGCCGGGGGACGTTACGAAGGCAAGCTGTACCGGCTGCCAATTCGTTCTGATGCGGGGATGCTCTACTACCGAAAAGACTTGCTAGCAGAAGCCGGATTGCAGCCGCCAGAAACCTTTCAAGATTTGATGGCAGCTTCCAAAACCTTGCAGAAAGCAGGAAAGGTAAATTGGGGCTACCTCTGGCAAGGTCGCCAATACGAAGGATTGGTGGCAATGTTTATTGAAGTCCTCGAAGGCGCTGGTGGCTTCTGGGTGAATCCCGACTCGTTAGAAGTTGGGTTAGATCGACCGGAATCCTTAAGAGCCATTGAGTTTTTGCGTAGCACCGTTCAGGAGGGTATTGCCCCGCCTGGGGTGACAACCTACCACGAAGAAGATACCCGACGCTTCTTCCAGAACGGTCAGGCAGCGTTTTTAAGAAGTTGGCCTTATGTCTGGCCTTTAGCGAATGAAGAGACTTCGCCAATTAAGGGAAAAATCGGGATTAAACCGATGGTTCATGCCGCCGGTCAAAGTGGGGCGGCTTGCCTAGGCGGCTGGGGTTTTGGAATTTCTAAATCCTCTCGACATCCAGAGGAAGCCTGGAAAGCGATTCAATACTTTACCAGTGAAGAAACACAGCGGCAATTCATTTTGAAAGAGGGCTATCTGCCCAGCCGACGGGCATTATTTACAGACCCACAGATTGTCGCTAAATACCCCCACTACCCGCAGATTTTGGAGGTGGTGCAAAAAGCCGTCTTACGTCCGCCGATTGCACAATATGCCCAAGCCTCTGATATTTTGCAACGCTACCTCAGTGCCGCACTCACCAACCGAACGAGTCCGGAAAGAGCAATGCAATCTGCCGCGAATGAAACGCGCCGACTCCTCAACGCGGGTCAAGCGAAACCGTCGGCATAACCAGACAACCCTGTAAAAGGCAAAAGTCAATCAAAACAATTGCATCATTTGCGGTTTCTTGTGCCTTTTCACTTTGGATTTTTGACTTGTTTAAGAGTTAGCTTTTTGAATTTTTACCTTTGACTTCATGATGAACCTGAATACAATCCGAGGTCGGGAACAACGCACGGGCTGGATCTTACTACTGCCTGCCTTGCTTGTCCTGTTATTGGTCTATGGCTACCCGATTGTTCGGGCATTCTGGTTGAGTTTGTTTACGAAGAACCTAGGAACCGAGTTGCAACCTGTCTTCGTGGGTCTGGATAATTACGGACGGATGGCAGGGGATGGTCGTTTCTGGCAGAGTTTCTGGACAACAACAGTCTTCACTACCTCAGCCGTTATTATCGAGCTATTGCTAGGGCTGGGAATCGCTCTGGTTCTAACTCAGAAATTTCGAGGAAGAAGCTTGGTGCGAACGACGGCTATCTTACCGTGGGCGTTACCAACTGCTCTGATTGGTCTTGCCTGGGGTTGGATTTTTAACGACCAGTTTGGCGTTGTCAACGACATCCTCAGACGAGTCGGTCTAATTGAAGGTGGGATTAACTGGCTGGGAGATCCAACGCTGGCATTGATGGCGGTGATCTTTGCCGATGTTTGGAAAACCACACCGTTTATCAGCATTCTGCTCTTGGCGGGGTTGCAGTCGATTTCACCAGACCTCTACGAAGCCCATTCGATTGATGGAGCAACTCCTTGGCAAAACTTCACTAGAATTACGCTACCGTTGCTGATGCCGCAAATCTTAATTGCACTGCTATTTCGATTTGCCCAATCTTTCGGAATTTTCGACTTGATTGCGGTGATGACGGGTGGCGGGCCTGGAGGTTCGACGGAAGTGGTCTCGCTGTACATCTACTCCACCGTGATGCGCTACTTAGACTTTGGTTATGGTGCGGCGCTGGTAGTAGTGACCTTTACGTTGCTGATTGTAGCGGTAGCGATCGCTAGTTTCTTGCTCAGTCGCTCTCGTGCCAAAACTTCAGGAGCCGCTTAAGTTATGAGTGTCATTCCCCAAGAACGCCCAACCGCTCCAACCCCAACCAAGGGCAAAAAGTTTTCCTGGAAAAAAATCTTCATGCCCCTGGCAGTTGCCCTGGTAGTAATCTTCTGCCTAGCGCCAGTTTTATGGCAATTGCTGACTTCATTCAAGGTCAATCAGGATATTGCCGCTGTTCCCACGGTCTATTTTCCCACTCGATACACCCTCGCTCACTACGTTGAGTTATTCGTTCGTCGTCCGTTTTGGCGCTACATCTTAAATAGTGCCTTCGTCTCGATTACTTCCACCGCTCTGGCTTTAGCCATTGGGGCACCCGCTGCTTACGCTCTGGCACGATTGCATCTTCGGGGCGGCAAAGTTATCCTCGCCGGTGTCCTAATCATTACTTTATTCCCTGGAATTTTGTTGTTCTTGGGACTGTTAGAAATTGTCCAGGCATTTCGCTTGGGTAACAACTATTTGGCGCTGATAATTCCTTATACTGCCATCAATTTACCGTTGACGATTTTAGTGCTGCGAAGCTTTTTCGAGCAATTGCCAAAAGATTTGGAAGATGCCGCTAAAGTTGATGGCTACAATACGTTCCAAATGCTGACGCAAATCTTACTGCCGATGACAGTCCCGGCTTTGGTAACGACTGGGATTCTCACCTTTATTTTTGCCTGGAACGAGTTTATCTTCGCCCTCACCTTTATTACTCGTGAAGATATGAAGACGATTCCGGTTGGGGCGGCTCAATTAGGCGGTGCGTCGCTATTTGAAATTCCCTACGGGCCAATTGCTGCGGCGACGGTCTTGGGGACTTTGCCCTTGGTTTTACTGGTGTTATTTTTCCAGCGCAAGATTGTCCAAGGTTTAACCGCGGGTGCTGTTAAAGGATAAAGTGATGAATTTTGAGTTTTGAGTTATAAATAAATCACTCAAACCTTAAAAACCATAACTTTTCTCAGATTGAGCCAGAAAACGAGGTAGAAAAACTTTCAACCTTCAACTTTCTGCAACTTTCAACCTTCAACCTGTTTAAAATCATGGCTAGACTCGAACTCAGAAACTTAAATAAAACCTATAATCCCAAAGTCATCCCGGTCAAAGACGTTAGCTTGAGCGTAGAAGATGGTGAGTTTCTTACGTTACTTGGACCTTCTGGATGCGGTAAATCTACCATTCTGCGGTTGATTGCAGGTCTAGAGGAACCCACGCGCGGTCGAGTCTCAATTGGGGATAAAGATGTCACGAACTTGCGACCGGGCGATCGCGACATTGCAATGGTATTTCAAAGCTATGCCCTTTATCCTCACATGACGGTTTACGAGAATATCGGTTCTGGTCTCAAACTGCAAAAAACACCCCCGGAAGAAATTAAACAACGGGTGGCAGAAGCTTCAAGAGTATTGGGATTAGACGAATTAATGAGCCGCAAACCGGGTCAAATGTCTGGCGGACAACGGCAGCGGGTCGCCCTAGCACGGGCTTTGGTACGCCGCCCTCATGTCTTTTTATTAGATGAACCCTTAAGTAACTTGGATGCGCTGTTGCGGGAAAACGTCAGGGCTGAAATTAAGCAATTATTTGAATCTCAACACGTTCCAGTTGTTTACGTCACCCACGACCAGACAGAAGCGATGACGCTTTCTAGTAAAGTGGCGGTTCTCAACAAGGGCGATGTGCAGCAACTCGACCCCCCCGAACGTATTTATAATAATCCGGCAAATCTATTTGTGGCTGGGTTTGTAGGCAGTCCCCAAATGAATTTGTTAACCCTGCCTTGCCAGGGAAATTCCGCCATGCTAGGGAATTCTAGAATCCCGCTTCCGGAAGTTCCGACAGTGCCACTTCAGATTGTGTTGGGGATTCGTCCAGAAAATGTTCGCATTGCACAACCGGAAGATAGAAACACCGTTCGGGGTCGGGTGTTTTTGGTAGAAAACTTGGGGATGAACAACTTAGTGAGCGTGCGGGTTGAGGGTTCTGCTGGCGAACCTACGACAATTCGTACCTTATTACCGACAGATAGAAAGTGGAGTGGCGAAGATGTAACGCTAGCATTGCCACTTCAGAATATCCACTGGTTTGATGTGCAGACGGGAGATGCTGTTTTTAGACGGCAACCGCAAGCAGTTGGGCGTTAGGAAATGGTAAATGTTCTATTCTGCAATCAGAAAAATTTTTTGCTTAACTCGGTTTGCTTAACTCGGTTTGCTTGACTCGGTCAAATAGCCAGGGAAATAATCCCTTGGCTATTTACTAAAGTTGGGTATATGGCATTTCTGTATTGGGTGAAAATAGACTCGGAACTCACCCCCAACTCCTCGACCTTCACGCAGAGGGGCGCATAACGCGATACAAGACTTGCTGTGCTACGCACCGAAACGCGAACGTTTCGGTAATTCTCAAAATGATAACAGGCGTTTTCCAACCGTTTCTTAAAACACAAAACTGGGGCGGACAGTTCCGACATAAATTAAATCGTTGTTAGCATTTTGTTCGGGATTTGTAACAACAAAAAATCTTGGGGTAATTGCAATATTATCAGTGATTTGATATCGGTAAAACGCTTCTAGATGTAAAGAGGTATCGGGATCTTCGCGCCCAACAACATCAGTTTCAATCGCTTTGGGCGGTTGACCAATCACGAATCCTAGCAGATTGCCAAGTCCGCCAACATCGGGCAAAGCAAAGCTCAAAGCCCAAGTAAAGATTTTGGCATCGCTGCCTTTATATGGGTCGGATTCGGCACGAGCATTAATTAATCCCGTCCAGCCGGAAATGTTGAAGTTCGGGGAGACTGGTAGGAGGCTTGCAATCCATAAGCGTTGGTAGAAAGAGCCGCACCATTAAAGGGATCTTCGGCGTTACGACTGCCTTTGCCGGTGACGTTTATGGCTCTTTGCGGTTTTTTGATGCTTGGTAAAGTCAGTGTTATCAATAAAGCCAAGCAGCAACCGCTAAGGATGTTTCTCTAGCGGTTTTTTGTATCCTGATAAAGTTTCCTCCTTAAGCCTAACTAGCACCGAAAATCCCATACAAAACTAAGAGAAAAAAAGGTTAAGCACAAACGTTTGCATGGATGAATTCATGAAAGTATAGCGATAGGATTAGATATCTATTAAGTTAATTTAAAAATCTGGAAATTAGGCAAATTTGTAGCAAATAATACTAAATAGAGGGGCAATCACAAAAAGATTTGGCTGTGCAGAATACGGCAAGTGCCAAAATCATTTTGCTATGATGAGAGTTTATTTGCGATCGCCTGTTAGAGATCCCGCTACAACTGTATCTTAAGTGCATCTCGCGGCTATTTATGGAAAACCCAAAAAAAGCATCTTCGCACAAGCATATTGTTTTAACATCCCATCCTGGGAAATCGGGTAAAAAATCGGTTCCCATCCATTGGGGAGAAAGCGATCCGATGAAACGAGGGCCAATTATTGGCACATTAGCTAACCCAAATCAACGGAATGCAATTGGTACGCATTCGGGATCTTATGCCGTTTATCGGGCACTTGCGATCGCATCGGGCGCACTCCAGGCAAATCACCGCGCCGATTTAACCAATACTTCTCCGGTTGTCCACATTGGGCCATATCCCAGTTGGGCAGATGCGAACAAAATTGTCTCACTCGATCCATTTGGAGCAATTGTGGGTGAAGTTTTCCCTTCATTTTATGAAGAGGGGTACGATATTCGTCCCACCATTGCTGTCACCAAAGCTCACATTAATATGCCGGAATTGCAAGATTCTGTGGCAAAAGGGCGCTTGCAAGTTGACGGTCAAATTATCAAAAATAACGGTAATTTAGTCGTCACAAAGGTCGCAATCGATCCAGTCTGGTATTTACCAGGGATTGCCAAGCGACTCAACATTGAAGAAAGCGATTTACGTCGCATTCTCTTCCAGCAAACAGGCGGGATGTTCCCAGAATTGGTAACGCGCCCAGATTTACACGTATTCTTACCACCGATTGGCGGCACGACGATTTATCTGATTGGCGATGTCGCCGCAATTACAGATCCCAACCGACTGCTTGCCGTGCGGGTACACGATGAATGCAACGGTTCAGATGTGTTTGGTTCCGATATTTGCACTTGTCGCCCTTATCTGGTGCATGGCATTGAAGTCTGCGTCCAGACAGCACAAGCAGGCGGCGCAGGGGTGATTGTCTATTTCCGCAAAGAAGGTCGTGCCTTGGGCGAAGTAACTAAATTTTTAGTTTACAATGCCCGGAAGCGTCAGGAAGGAGGCGATCGCGCAGATGCCTATTTTGCCCGGACTGAATGCGTGGCGGGACTTCAAGATATGCGGTTTCAAGAACTGATGCCGGATGTGTTGCATTGGCTAGGAATTACGCGAATTGACCGCTTGGTGTCGATGAGTGATATGAAATACAACGCGATTACAAATTCTGGTATCGAGGTAATCCAACGCATCCCGATTCCCGATGATTGGATTCCAGAAGATGCGTGGGTGGAAATTGCTGCCAAGCAAGCCGCTGGTTACTACACGCCGGGAGAGGTGCCCACTGCGACAACTCTGGCAGAAATTAAGGGACGGGGTTTAGGGGATTAGGTTTTTTAACGCAAAGGTACGCAAAGGTTTACGCAAAGGTACGCAAAGTTAATCTTTGCGTTTTTATTGTTTATGAGCAATTCTGAACGGGAAGCGATCGCATATTTGAGAAGTCCGGCAGCAATTCGAGAAAGATGCGATCGCATCTTTCGTTTAGGCTGTGAAGACAAACTGCGTTACTTTCGAGTTGATTTAACGCAGTTAGAGAAATGCGCTGATTATGTCATCGGCGTGATGCGCGATGATTATCCCGATCTCGATATTCCTTTTCACAGTCGCTGGCGACATTTTGAAGTCGGAAATGTGCCTCGTCTTTTGGAACTTGAACAAGCTTTAACGGGACTGAATCGATTAGAAAAAGCGAAAGTTAAGTTTGATTTAGCGATTGTTAGCGTTTTACTGGATGCAGGCGCGGGTGCCAATTGGCAGTATTGCGAACCAGAAACGGGACAAGTGTTTCGGCGTTCGGAAGGCTTAGCCGTGGCTAGCTTCCGAATGTTTTTTCAAGGTGCTTTCTCTAGCCACTCGAAATCACCATTACAGGTAGATGCTGATGGACTCCTACAGTTAACAGAAGACTCTTTAGCGCAGGGTTTCCAAGTTAGTGAAAAAAATCCGCTGGTTGGGGTGGAAGGGCGCGTTCAGCTGCTACAGCGTTTGGGACAAGTCCTCGCTCAAAATCCTAAGTTTTTTGGCACCGAAAGCCCGCGTCTTGGCAATCTAGTCAATTATTTGTGGGATAGCAGCAATCATGGACAACTGGCTGCGAGTAAGGTGTTGAGTGCAGTTTTGGAGGGGTTAGGGGAAATTTGGTCGGGGAGACTTGCGATCGCTGGGGTAAACTTAGGCGATGTCTGGATTCATTCCGCTTTACCGGGAGATAAGAAAAGTGACAATTATGTGCCATTTCACAAACTCTCTCAGTGGTTAACTTATTCTCTTTTAGAACCTCTTCAGGAACTCGATTTAAAAATCACTGGACTAGAAGAACTTACAGGTTTACCCGAATATCGTAACGGTGGTTTATGTCTAGATACTGGACTGTTACAAGTCAAAGATTCAGCAGTTTTGCAGGAACGTCACCCAGTGGGTTCTGAGGTAATTGTCGAATGGAGGGCTTTAACGATTAGTTTGCTAGATAAAATTGCGGCAACGATTCGACAAAAGCTGAATATGACTGCTGATGAATTACCCTTAGTAAAAGTTTTACAAGGAGGAACTTGGAGTGCGGGGAGAAAAATTGCCGCACAATTACGAGAAGGCGGCGTTCCCCCAATTAAAATTGCAAGTGATGGAACCGTGTTTTAATAGAAATTACCTAGCGAATATAGCAATTCTCTATTGGATGCAGTACGGTTTAACCCCACCCCTGCCCCTCCACGTTTACAGGGCTACCGTGTACACACAAGTCTTCTAATGTTGCCCCACAACGTTTTGATCCCCTCTACCCCCCTTAAAAAGGGGGGAGAATTCAGTCAAAGTCCCCCTTTTTTCTAGCGTAGCGGCGCGTTAGCGCGGGGATTTAGGGGGATCAATCAACGTTTTGCCAATTAATGAAAGATGTGTATACACCGTAGCCTCGTTTACGGGGATGGGTTAAAAATTCCCCCCTCTCCGTAAACGGAGAGGGGTTGGGGGTGAGGTTCTTTTATAAATTGCATTCAAGTTAAAAAGAATTTTGCTAGTTTTTAAGCCTGCGTAGGTAGGCTTTGTCTTTGTGCATCTTTCGAGAGGAATTTATTCATGAATGCTGAAGTCACTGTAGTTGAACATCCCTTGATCCAACATAAATTAACCCTGATGCGGCAAACGAAAACCAGCACAGGAAAATTTCGCAATCTCCTCAAAGAAATCGGGATGTTGTTAGCTTACGAGGTGACGCGGGATTTACCGCTAAAATATGAAGAAATAAAGACGCCTATTGCCCCCATGTTGGCACCGATGCTGGCTGCTGAAAAGAAGATGGTGATTGTCTCAATTATGCGGGCAGGACAGGGGATTTTAGATGGAATTTTGGAACTGATTCCTTCAGCAAGAGTTGGGCATATTGGTTTATATCGCGACCCGACTACTCATGTGGCGATCGAGTATTATTTCAAGGTTCCAAATGATATTGAACAGCGAGATATTTTGGTTGTCGATCCCATGTTGGCAACCGGAAATTCAGCCGTTGCGGCGATTGACAGAATTAAAGAAGTTAGCCCGATGTCAATCAAGTTTTTGTGCTTGCTGGCAGCACCAGAGGGGATTGCACACTTACGTCGCGAACATCCGGACGTGTCTATTTATACGGCTGCAATTGACGAAAAATTAGATGAACACGGTTATATTGTCCCAGGACTTGGGGATGCAGGCGATCGCTTGTACGGGACAAAGTAGCGATTAGGATTTAGGTTTTGATGATTGAAATCAGTTGGGAAATCTCGTTAACGACAAAAGTTGGGTTGAGTGCTAAACATTTTGCGCGATCGCCATAACCATAAGTAGCCCAACAAGCATCTAACCCAGCATTTTTAGCAAACATTAAGTCTACATGACTGTCGCCAAATACTAAAACTTCGTTACTTTGGATGTCTGGATAAATTGGCTGGATGACTGAGTGGAATAATCTTGCATCCGGTTTGGTTGGCGTTTGTCCGTCATCGCCAATAACCAGATCGAAGTCAGTATTAATTTTTAGCTTTTCTACGGCAAGCTTTAAAAACTTAGTGTGTTTGACGCTAACAATTGCTAAGTTCAACCCCTCGGAGGATGCAGCTTGAATCACTTGCTTCACTCCCGAAAATAAATCGATTTTTAATAACCCTTCTGTTTGATAAAAGTGTCTAAAAGTTTGAATCCATGTAGGAATTTCTTCGGGCGCGATCGCTGGATAAAAAATCGGGAAAGCCTCAGCAAGCGTAACGCCAATGACTGAGCGAATCTGTTCTTCATCTGGCGGGTCGATGTTAAATGTCTGGAAGGTTTTGATAACGCACGAGATGATAGCTGGATGGGTAATTGCTAAAGTGCCATCAAAGTCAAAAATAATTAACTGATATCGACTCATTGTTCGCGACTTTCGGGAATGTAAGGAACACCGAGGGCGGCGGGAGGGGTTGATTTGCCAGCTAATCCTACTAGCGCCAATAGCGCAATGACATAAGGCAACATTACTAAAAATTGATAGGGAATATTCAGATTAAAGGCTTGAATTCGCAGTTGCAAAGCTTCTGTAGCACCGAATAACAGGCAAGCTAAAGCCGTGCTGAAAGGATGCCATCTGCCAAAAATCAAAGCTGCAAGGGCGATAAAACCTCTTCCTGCACTCATATCCTCTACAAAGAATCTGACGTGAACTAATGTTAGATAAGCTCCTCCTAAACCTGCAAGACAGCCGCTGAGAGTGACTGCAACATAGCGGACCTTGGTGACAGAAACGCCAGCAGTATCCGCAGCACGGGGATATTCTCCAACGGCGCGTAAAGATAAGCCTAAACTTGTACGAAATAGCAGGTATGTACTCAGGGGAACTAACAGAAATAATAAGTAAATTAAGGGGTCTTGATTGAAGAGGAGATTCCCAATAATCGGAATGTGTTTTAATCCGGGAATGCCAATGATTTGAATGCCTGGTAGTTGCTGCGCCTGACCGCTATTAAATAAGACACGCGACCAGAAAGAAGTCAATCCCGCTGCTGTAAGATTGATGGCAAGTCCAGATACTAATTGATCGACGCGCAAGGTAACGCACAGATAGGCATGAAGCAGTCCAACCAATCCCCCGACGGCGATTGCTAACAGCATTCCCAGCCAAACATTGCCAGTAAAAAATGCTCCTGCCGCACTCGAAAATGCCCCGGAGAGTAACATTCCTTCTAGTCCAATATTTAGCACTCCCGATCGTTCGGAAAACAGCCCGCCAAGGGCAGCAAAGGCTAACGGTACTGAGAGGCGCAGGCTGGCAATTAGATAGTCGGTGAAAAAGTTGAGATTGTCCATGTTGAATCAGGAATCTCTCCCCCAACCCCTCCCCTGCGAGTAGGGAGAATTCGTTCTAGAGAGAAATAAGACCAAGAGTGAGCAATAATCTTGATTGAAGCATAGTAAACAGAATCAGCCACTGGTTGAGACAGCAGTATGGATCGAGAAAGCATTCTCACAAGCAGCCTGGTACAAAGACTGCAATGTATTAGAGATTACCGCGCAGGGCGAGGGAAGCGATACCCATTGTGGATGATGCTATTGATAGCGCTGTTGGGCGTCATGAGCGGTTGTCAAGGATATAAAGCCCTAGAGGAGTTCGGCATCCGACATCATCAGAAGTTGTCTGAGGTGTTGGAGTTGAATCTAGAGCGGATGCCATCAGATACAACATTAAGGCGGATGTTTCAGGCAATCAACTTTGAGCAATTAACACAGCTGTTTAATACTTGGGCTAAAGAGCAGTTTGCACCACAAGCAGGAGAATGGGTAGCAGTGGATGGCAAAAGCATCAAAGGCACTGTGCAAAATCGCTCGGATGCATTCCAAAATTTTGTGAGTGTGGTGTCAGCATACAGTCATCAACGGCGAGTGGTGCTAGCCCACAAGAGCTTTGAAAACAAAGTACGAAGTGAAATTCAGGTGGTGGAGCAGTTGCTAGCGGAGTTGTCACTCACAGGCGTGGTGGTCAGCATGGATGCCTTGCATTGTCAAAAAAAACCGTTGCCCGTTTAGTGGCACAAGGCAATGATTACTTGATTGCCGTCAAGGGCAATCAGCCAAAGTTGATGCAGCAGTTCCACGATGCCTGCGCTCATCTGGCACCGGATTCGCAAACCGTGCATTTGGATACATCCCACGGACGAGTGGTGCAGCGCACTACCCAGGTGTTTGCCGCACCACCGACCCTAGCTGAGACTTGGCATCAGGCTCACAGCTAGGTTGTGATCTATCGTCAGGGGACGCGTCAGGGACATGCCTTTGCCACCACCAGTTTCTATCTCACCAGTTTGAGTTTGTCTGCCGTCGAAGCTGCCTTGGGCATTCGTCAGCACCGCGACATTGAAAATGGACTGCATTAGGTCAGGGATGTCGTCTTCCAGGAGGATGCCGCACCTTTTACTCTCATGGCTCCAGCCCTCAACTGGTCTGTAGTGCGTTCGATTACCCTCAATCTATTTCGCTCTC
This sequence comes from Coleofasciculus sp. FACHB-1120, assembly GCF_014698845.1. Classification (NCBI taxonomy): domain Bacteria; kingdom Bacillati; phylum Cyanobacteriota; class Cyanophyceae; order Coleofasciculales; family Coleofasciculaceae; genus Coleofasciculus; species Coleofasciculus sp. FACHB-1120. The sequence continues at coordinate 46,489 of NZ_JACJTV010000041.1, forward strand.
ATGGCTATCACTCCTTGACCACTGCCAGGCGTTGCTGAATGGGGGTATGAATCAAGCTGGAACAGGCACATCCCAAAACTTCAGGTAGTGAAGTAACAAGCGAATTGAGTGTCTCAGCATTTCCTCGCTCTTGG
>NZ_JACJTV010000042.1 GCF_014698845.1 Coleofasciculus sp. FACHB-1120
TGACCCCTGCCACAATCCCACTGTGGTCAATATCTTGTACTCTAATCTCAGATGCACTCATGCATCAAAAATACAATAACTCCATGCCAAAACCTGCGGAATATGGGCTAAAAACTTCAGCAATGAGTGGGCAACAGATAAAACTGTTGACCGACTGATAGAGTATCGAAGATCGTTTGCTAGGAAAACCATGAGCGCGATCGCTATATTTAGGGGTAAAAACACTCACCAGATGTGGTAAGCGTGCTATAAAAATTAATCAACCGCATAGGCTCATGCGATCGCGATTGAAACCCTCTCAGCCTCAGATTTTTCTAGAATCTATTTCCACTCAAGCCGAGTATTGCTTGATTCCCAATTTACACTGCTCTTTCATTGTGGAATCAAACTTACTGCACTCGCTTCGGTAGATGCACTATTAAGTTTTATCTAAAATTCCGGTAAAATTCCCTTTTTTGCAACTTTAGTTCTTACTCCGAACTGAAGTAAAAAAAACTGAAGGCTGTTAGCGTCAGTCTTGCGTCAGCCGTTAGGCGATATCCATTAGCGCTTTTAGCGTTCTGTTCAGTGCGAAGCACGGACTAAGCACTAAGCAAGTATTCTCTCAAGCCATCTGCCCCTAAAGCACCTCAGCCCTCACTCAGCCCTCAGCCCTCAGCCCTCAGTCCTAACTTCTTAATCAAGCTGCATCCGCAACGACCGCATTAGCGGTTAACACCTCCAAAGCCGTTTTGTATTGCTGGTCTGCTTCCGTACCCACCTGGTCAAGCGTAATTGGCTCCAGAGGCACTTCCCGATCTGGCGTAATGCCTAGCTTGTTGATATCGTGATGGTTTGGCGTTTCGTACTTGGCAACCGTTACCGCCAATCCTGACCCATCTGAGAGGTCAAACAAAGATTGAATTAACCCTTTGCCAAAAGTTCGAGCGCCTACCAATTGGGCGCGACCATTGTCTTGAAGTGCCCCAGCCAGAATCTCGCTCGCACTGGCGCTTCCCTGATTCACTAAAACAACGAGGGGAGCGTGGGTAAGAGCGGGTGCAGACGCCTCAAAACTGCCCAAAATGCCTTGGCGGTTGACCGTATAGACAATCGTGCCTTCATCCAACCACATCCGGGCAATCTCAATGCCTGCCTGCAACAGCCCTCCCGGATTATTTCTCAAATCGAGCAGATAAGCTTGTGCCCCTTGTTTCTCCAGCTTGGTGACGGCATTCGCCAGCTCACTTGGGGCATTGGCACTAAATTGACTCAGGCGAATGTAACCGACTGGGAGGCTAGAACTGCTGGAATCTAAGACTGCATAAACGGGGTTGAGGGCAATTCGCGATCGCACTAGCGTAATTTCTTCAGGCGTTTTTGTCTCCCGTTGCACCAAGAGCCTTACCTCTGTGCCCGCAGCGCCCCGCATCCGCGCGGCGGCTTCATCGAGGGTCAGTTGGGCACTCTGGATGCCATCAATTTCCAGGATGCGATCGCGCGAGCGGATTCCCGCTTTCGCAGCGGGCGAACCGTCAATCGGTGCTACCACTTGCAATTCGCCCGTCTCGGCATCAAGGGCAATTTGCAGCCCCACCCCTTGCAGCTCTCCGGAAGTATTCACCTGTAAACTTCGGTATTGGTCGGGTTTCAAAAACCGCGTGAAGGGATCTTCCAGACTTTTGAGCATATTTTGAATTGCCGTGTAAGTCGCCTCGCGATTAGACAGAGGCTGCTTGATCGCCTTTTGACGAGCCATCCACCAGTTTTGTTGATTAAAACTGTCATCCACGTAAGCATAGTTGACAATTCGCCATGCTTCCGAGAGGAGCTGCTGTTCCTCCGTTAAAGCGATCGCTGGCGAAGTCCACCAATTTAACGTAAAGATAGTTTGTATGATTAGTACGAATACAACCCTTAACACTCGTTTGTGCATGACACAGAATCCCCCTTTCGGGCTATGTTACATTTTTTGTAGAGGCTACGCCTAGACTTCTCTCTATCGCGGTGTCTACTGATCCTCATTGCAGCTTCACGCCCCCGAAAAGAGCGGCAAACTGTCTCATGGGGTTGGCTCGTGTCAAAAACAGCAATAAATTTTTAGGAACTCTGGGTTCATGTTTTCTAAGCAGGTAACTGATTCAAAAGCCTACAACTGGTTTGAGGAGCGCCTGGAGATTCAGGCGCTTGCCGAGGACGTCAGCAGCAAGTATGTGCCTCCCCACGTAAATATCTTCTACTGCCTGGGTGGGATTACACTGACTTGCTTTTTAATTCAGTTTGCCACTGGATTCGCCATGACGTTTTACTACAAGCCGACCGTCACCGAGGCTTTTTCCTCCATCCAGTACCTGATGACGGACGTCAACTTCGGTTGGCTGATTCGCTCCATCCACCGCTGGTCCGCCAGCATGATGGTGCTGATGATGATTTTGCACACCTTTCGGGTTTACCTCACCGGCGGTTTCAAAAAGCCCCGCGAGTTGACCTGGGTGACGGGTGTCATTCTGGCTGTGATCACCGTTTCTTTCGGCGTCACCGGCTATTCACTTCCTTGGGATCAGGTTGGTTACTGGGCCGTTAAGATTGTCTCCGGCGTCCCCGCTGCAATTCCCTTGGTTGGCGATCAAATCGTCGAACTGATGCGTGGTAGTACCAGCGTTGGACAAGCCACTCTGACACGCTTCTACAGCCTGCACACCTTTGTGCTGCCTTGGCTGATTGCCGTCTTCATGTTGCTACACTTCTTGATGATTCGCAAGCAGGGCATCTCTGGCCCATTGTAAAGATTGCTGAGTGCTGAGTGCTGTAGGGGCGGTTCTCCCGCCCATGCCCAGCGCCCAATAGGGAGACCAGAGAAAGAGGGAAAGTATTTTTTCTTCCCTTCCTAACTCCTCCCCCTATCATCCCCTCACCACTTTGCCTCTTGCTTAGCTCAAAGCTTTCAAAACGCATAGGAGAACACATAAAACAATGGGAACCCAAAAAAAGCCGGATCTAACCGATCCGCAGTTACGTGAAAAACTTGCCAAAGGCATGGGTCATAACTACTATGGCGAACCTGCTTGGCCCAACGACCTACTCTACATTTTCCCTGTAGTAATTATGGGGACGATTGCACTGTGTACAGGTCTGGCTGTGCTTGACCCAGCAATGATTGGCGAACCGGCAGATCCCTTTGCCACCCCCCTGGAAATTCTCCCAGAATGGTATTTCTGGCCGGTTTTCCAGATTCTGCGGATTTTACCCAATAAACTGCTGGGGATTGCCTGCATGGCAGGGATTCCTTTGGGCTTGATCGTCGTTCCCTTCATTGAGAACGTCAACAAATTCCAAAATCCCTTCCGTCGTCCAGTCGCCACAGCGGTTTTCTTGTTTGGAACCTTCTTTACCCTCTGGTTGGGTATTGGTGCCACCTTCCCCATTGACAAATCTCTGACGCTGGGTCTGTTTTAAGACAATCATTTGTTATCCTTAACGCCTGTGGGTTTCAAAAGCAGTGCTTTTGTGCTGCTTTTGAAATCTATGGGCGTTAAGTATTATCTGGTCGCTTCTGAAAAAGCAAAGTATAAAAGAACATAGGATGTAGCTGCCTGAACCCAACTCCAGCCCCAACGCAACATTAAGTGGTTAAACTCGACTCATGGCAAAGACAGCGCTAATTACAGGAATTACTGGGCAGGACGGGTACTACCTCAGCCGCTTACTCTTGGAACGGGGTTATCGGGTGGCTGGATTGGTATCCCTGCACCGCCAATCGAGTCTGGCTAAACTGGGTTCCCTCGCCAGCCAAATTGAGGTTTGTGCGGTTGACATGAGAGATAGCGCGGCTCTGTTGGCGGTGGTGGAACAACTACAGCCCCAAGAAATTTATAATTTAGCAGCTCCCAGTTTTGTCCCAGATTCGTGGCAAGACCCGCTGGGAACGCTGGACTTAGTAACGGGTACGGCAACTAGGCTTTTAGAGGCAGTGCGGGTGGCTGGATTGAACACGCGGTTTTATCAAGCCAGCAGTTCCGAGATGTTTGGGCAGGTGGATCGGTCGCCTCAAGATGAGAATACACCTTTTCGCCCGATGAACCCTTACGCAGCCGCAAAGTTGCACGCCCATTGGACGATGGTACATCACCGACAGCGCTACGGTTGGTTTGCGTGTAGCGGTATTTTATACAACCACGAGTCATCGAGACGACCTCCAAATTTTGTGACGCGGAAGGTGTCTTTAGCGGCAGCATCGATTAAATTGGGGTTAAGCGATCGCCTGGAAATGGGCAACTTGGATGCCAAACGCGACTGGGGTTATGCTGGCGATCATGTGGAAGCGATGTGGCGGATGTTGCAGGCGGATGAACCGGAAGACTACGTGATTGGGACGGGTCACTTACACAGTGTTCGGGAATGGGTGGCGGCTGCTTTTGAGTGTGTGGGGCTAGATTGGACTCGTTATGTCGTTGTCGATCCCAAGTTTCTGCGATCGGATGAACATTTCCATTTGGTGGCAAATCCAGAGAAAGCTAAGAGCCAACTGAAGTGGGAACCGCAAGTCAGCTTCGAGGGTCTTGTGGAAAAGATGGTGTTGAAGGATTTGGAACGTTTACAAAGCTCTGAGGTGCCATCCATCGCCCAGATGGAACAAAACTCCTAAAATTCAGGGATATTGAAGTGGGAGAAAAGATAGATTATTTAGAGCCGACCGTTAAACCAGTCCCTAACCACATATTTATTTTTCTAGAAGTTTTTGGATGCGAAGGGGGCATTCAATCCTACGTTAAGGATATTTTGCAGTCTTATACCTCATTGGGAAATCAAGCTAAAGGCGAGGTATTTTTGCTACGGGATGGTGTTGGATGCCCAAATCCCTTTGAGGGGAAAAACCTCAAATTTCATTATCTCAAAAACCAAAATCCCCAAAAGGGACGCTTAAGGCTAGCAACTTCACTGCTAGCTTGTCTCTTGCAACGGCGTCCCCACCATGTTTTTTGCGGTCATATTAATCTGGCACCCCTGGTAAGGCTGCTGTGTCAGCCGTTGGGGATTCCCTATACAGTGCTGACTTACGGAAAAGAATTTTGGGAACCCTTAGCCAATCAAGAAAGAACGGCACTTAAGCAAGCGGCGGGAATTTGGACAATTAGTCGCTATAGCCGCGATCGCGCTTGTGCGGTGAATGACCTAGACCCGAAGAAAGTGCAAATGCTACCCTGTGCGGTGAATGGGAATTCCTTTACTCCCGGCCCGAAGCCACCCGCATTGATCGAGCGATATAATCTTGGCGGTGCCAAAGTTTTGATGACCGTAGCGCGGCTGTGGTCGGGCGATATTTACAAAGGCGTAGATGTTACCATTCGAGCCATCCCCGCGATCGCGCAAGTATTCCCAGAAGTCAAATATTTGGTGATCGGTCGCGGCGACGATCAACCCCGGCTGGCGCAGCTTGCTAAAGATTTAGGAGTTGCCGATCGGGTTGTATTTGCCGGGTTCGTTCCCACCGAAGACCTGGTAGACCATTACCGCGTCGCTGATGCTTATATCATGCCTTCTCAAGAAGGCTTCGGCATTGTCTATTTAGAGGCGATGGCTTGTGGCATCCCCATCTTATCCGGTGACGATGATGGCTCCGCTGACCCCCTTCAGGATGGACGTTTAGGCTGGCGCGTCCCCCATCGCAATCCAGAAGCCGTGGCAAATGCCTGTATTGAAATCCTCAAAGGGGACGACCAGCGCTGCAACTCTCAGTGGTTGCGAGAACAAAGTCTCGCCTTGTTTGGCAAAGATGCCCTTGCCCAGAAGTTAAAACAGCTGCTTTATTGAAAACTGCAATTAGGCACGCTTGAAAATCAATGCCGAACTACCTCTGTCATCAGACCGAATCGATTCTGATTTAGGATGGAAGTAGTCCATACTACCTTGCTTTCGTTGGAGACTGCCGTGAACCAGAACAGCCCCAATCCCTTTCAGTTTAAGCTTTCTGGCGTCGGCTCTTGGCTTACCCTGCTGGTAATTATTTGGTTGCTGGGGTCGATTGGGCTGGGCTGGTTGGTGAAATCTTTTCTGATTCTGATCGGTTTAATCCTCGTCGCCCCAGTTCTTGCCTTCCTGGGCTTTCGCTGGTGGTTGCAACGCAACCTTATTGCCGACCAATGTCCCGTCTGTAGCTATGAATTTACAGCTTTGAATCGAACCGAGTGCCAGTGCCCCAATTGCGGCGAGTCGCTCAAAATCGACCAGGGACACTTTAACCGTTTGACACCTCCCGGAACGATTGACGTTGAAGCCGTTGAGGTATCCGCCCGCTCTCTGGAAGACTAGAACAAAATCAAGTTATCCGTCAGTCGTTTTTGATTGATTACGACTGACGAATGACTGATTATTTATTCTGTCCCGTAATCGACAGAGTATAAGGATGCGTGCCACCCGCGCGATCGCCGACATAAACGTTATAAACCCCTTGAGGCCAAACTCCAGAAATCTCCGGCTTATCTCCAGAAGCACTATCTGCCAACACGCAGAATCGTCCTCCTGGGCCATCAACCAGAAGCGTAGGTTCGCCACTGCTTTGGATACTCAACCGCAAGTAATCGATGCGATCTGCCGTTATCCGAACAACTTGATTCGGGGTCTGAGAGATATAACCGCAATTACTACTTGTTTGACCGCCAGAAGCCCCGCTGAGAACGACCGGATCGTTCGGCAACTTCGACGACAGTTCTAACACTGGGGCATCACTTCGAGCCGCCCCAGCGCCTGTTAAGATTAACGCCAAGGTCGTGGGAATAACTATCCATTCGCGAAGCCTCTTCATTTTGTCATCCCCTTGCCTTTTTAAGGAAGTCTTACTATAAGTGTCCTATATGAGTCAATAAACGTGTTTCCAGTGTGTTCCTTTTCTCAAAGTGTCACGTATCTGACAGGGCGCTAAAATCCTCTCTTTTTTAAGTCATGGTGTTTCTAAAACAGACTTTTGTTTAAATCACCAACACAATGCATAATTGACTGTCAGTTTTTCATTTGCAACCGTCATTTTCGTCACTCACTATAAAAACACAAGATGAATCCTCAAGAAAATCAAGACTGGGAGCGGAAACTCCAAGAACTAGATGCTCAAATCAATCAGAGCAACCCGTCCTCGCCCATGATAGAAACTGAACCCGCACAACCTCTCCAGGTGCAAACTAAAAAATCTCAATCAATTCAGTCTCTATTCACCAAAACTGCTAACTGGTTTCAAGGGCTTCCGGGTGCTGGTAAAGTTGCGGTTGTCGCCATCGCGGCTTTAGTTGGTTTTGGGCTACTTAGAAGCGTTTTGTATCTGGTTGCATCGCTCATTAGTCTCGGCATCTTGGCAGGGTTAGTATACTTGGCGTACAAACTATTTATTGCCCCCAAGTCTCCCGATTAGCGTTCTGTACGAATACTGGCGCGTGTGTCTCCAAAAACCGTTGGCAAGGAGCAGACCTTTCAGAAGCAAATGAGGGCATCATCCTCGCTGTCAGTAATCAGGCAAAAGGGCACCTAGAAACCTCAGTATCCAGCGAGCAAAAAAGCACCCTAAGGCAGATTGGGCATATGAACCAATTCCAGTTTGATCCCATCGGGATCGGCAAAGAAGACAGCGTAGTAGCCCGGTGCGTACTGGTTATATTCGGCGGGCGGATCGAGGATTGTAGCGTCCAGCTCAAGAATCAGCTTGTATAAATTATCTACCTGTTCCCGGCTGTCGGCGTTAAAGGCAAGATGATGTAGTCCCGGCGAATAGCGATCGTGAACTTTGTTTGGGGAATCTGGATTCGCGGCAGAAATTAAAATTGCCCCGACATCCTTTGACCACCACATGATGAGTTCATCGTTTTTCTCCACCTGCTGGTAGCCCATGAATTCCAAAATCGCGTTATAAAACGGTTCGGATCTCGAGCGATCGCTAACCGTCAAGCTCAGGTGATTCAAGGTTCCAAGGGTCATACAAGCCTAACCTGTTTTGGAAGAACAAATGTATTATAAACTCCCGTTTTGCAGGTTAGTTCACGGCAGGAAATCCGATTTTTAGTAAGGAGCCAATATCTTGTATGCCGTCATGCATCAAAAATATATAAGTTTTGCTCCCTCTCTACCGCAGGGCAAGCAAAAAAAAAATTCTTTTTTTACTGTTTAATTAGCTTTGTGCGATCGCATTTAAAATAACCACGAGTCCCTTAAGCCAGATCATAGTGTCAAATGAAGCTAAGCTTCTGCATGATTGTTAAAAACGAGGAAGCGCACTTACCACAATGCTTGAATAGTGTCAAGAACGTGGTAGATGAAATGGTGGTGCTGGATACCGGCTCCACGGACAAAACTGTTGAAATAGCCAGAGAATTTGGGGCGAAGGTTTATCACTTTGAATGGTGCAATGACTTCTCAGCAGCGCGGAATGAGTCGCTGAAATACGTTCAAGGAGATTGGGTGCTGGTGCTGGATGCGGATGAGGTGCTGAAACCAGAAATTGTGCCGCAGATGAAGCAAGCAATGATGAGCGATCGCAACCTCGTCATCAACTTAATTCGGCAAGAAGTCGGAGCATCCCAATCGCCCTATTCTCTAGTTTCTCGTCTATTTCGCAATCACCCAGACGTGCGCTTTTCTCGTCCTTACCATTCCCTAGTGGATGATAGCGTTGCCGAATTGTTGCCGCGAGAACCCCAGTGGCAGATCGTTTCTCTATCGGATGTCGCAATTTTGCACTATGGCTATCAACCGGGAGCGATCGCATCTTTAAACAAATTCGCTAGGGCGCAGGCGACGATGGAAGGCTATTTGGCAAGCCATCCCAACGATCCCTATGATTGTTGTAAATTGGGGGCGCTTTATGTAGAAACAGGTGAAGTTGCTAAGGGAATCGAACTCTTAGAGCGCGGTTTAAAATCAACAGAGATGGATGCTTCTGTTTTATACGAGTTGCACTACCATCTCGGCAATGCTCATACTCGTCTAAATAATCTTCCACAAGCGGCGACACACTATCAAGTCGCCATTCAACAGCCAATTCTACCTAAACTTAAACTGGGCGCTTATAACAATTTAGGCAACTTGTTGATGGCATCTGGGGATTTCACCAAGGCTCAAAAAGCTTATGAAACGACCTTGCAGATTGACCCTAGTTTCGCAGTCGGAAAGTACAATCTAGGCATGGCATTAAAAGCAATGGGGCGTTTGCCGGACGCGATCGCTGCTTACCGCCAAGCGATTCAACGAAACCCAGACTATGCAGAAGCGTATCAAAATCTGGGAGTTGCCCTTTTGAAAATGGGTAAGGTCGTAGAAAGTTTAGAAGCATTTGGGAAAGCGATCGCGCTTCACGAGCAACACAACCCAGAGGAAGCCGCTAGACTCCGCCAAGGATTGCAAGAAATCGGGTTTCAAGTTTAATCTCATCTCTAACCCGACTGAATACCATCGTCGATAACGCTCTGCCTGCGAGTCTGATAAACCCGTATCGGTCGGTCAATGCCTTTGAAACGGTACTCTCCCATCGGAGACAAATCTTTCGGGTCCCTTAGCAAAGAATGGGTAGCTTCACTCACGACACATTCACCAGGGGGACAAATTCCTTCCATCCGAGAGGCAAGATTAATCGTAGCGCCTAAGACGGTATAGTCTACCCTCTGAGAACTGCCCACGTCCCCGACCACCGCTTTACCGCTGTTAATCGCTATCCGCAATTGCAGCGGTTGTTGGAAGAACTTTCGATCGTTCAGCCGTTCCAGGCGCTCTAGCATTCCCCAAGCGGCAGCAAAAGCCCGTTCAGCATGATCCGGCTGGGGTTCTGGAGCGCCAAAAAATGCCATAATGCAATCCCCAATAAATTTATCGAGCGTTCCTCTGGCGGCAAAAACTTCTTTGAGCATTTCCTCAAAGAAACTATTGAGCAAATTAGCAATTTCAGTCGGAGTTAAGCGTTCCGAAAGCGCAGTAAAGCCAACAATATCGGCAAATAGAATACTAATTTCGCCTTCTGTGGGGGTAAGACGGCCCCCTTCTAATCCTCCTACATTCATAATGTGCTGCACCACTGAAGGAGAGTGATAGCGTTCTAATCGGTGTCGAATGCTGGCTTCGCTTCTGAGTTTCTCTGCTAACAGCCAACGTTGCACCGCCGACGCCACCAGATTCGCTAAAGCTGAAAAAAAGCTCAAGTCTTCATCGCCTCCTTTATTCCAATGGGTAAAAGAAAGATGAGCATCGGCATAAAGAACGCCGACTACCTGATTTTCATCCCACAGAGGAACCGCTAGAGCGCTGCGAATGCCTTTCGCTAAAATACTATGCTCGCCTTCAAACCGTTCATCCATCTGGGCATCAGCCGTTTTAATTGCGACTTTATCCGTAAAGACTTTTTGACAAATGGTGCGGCTAATCCAACTGCCATCTGCGGCTAGATTTTCCTGTTGCGAAACATCTCTCGCGGCTGCTTGAAGTAATTCTAGTTGCCCCGAACAATCGACATCAATCAACAATGCCAACCGATCGATACTAATGAGATCGCGGAAAACAATTTCTTGTATCTGATGGAAAATTGCTTCGATCGATTCAGCAGAATTCAGACATCTGGCGATATCAACCAAGTCTTTCAGACGAGCGATCGCTTTGTGAGGGTTAGCCGTATTGCTACCCGCATCATCAGCTTGTATCCATTGCTGTTGCAGTTCTTTGGCATTGCGAAGAATCGTCACTTCTTCGGAAATCGGATCTGCATTGATGGGATTGAGTTGAGTCTTTTGTTGAGGAGAACTGGCTAAAAGGACATGCATAAAAACATGACCCATCTGAATAACATCGCCATGATTGAGTGTTTGGGGCGCTGCTAGCAGACGGTCATTTAACCGCGTTCCGTTTGTGCTATGCATATCTTCGACCACCCACACGCCAGCCGGTGTATTTAACAACCGGGCATGATAGCGGGAAATTTCAAAATAAGGCAAGTACAGATCGCATTCTGGCAAGCGACCAATGACAAATTCCTCTTTATCCACCGTGACGGTGCTTTCGGCATTTTCCTCAACTTGTAGGCGCAGCTTGAGTTCAGCCATGACTTCAAACCTCCTTGAACCAAGGCGAACAAGGCTTGCTAAAACTCCTGGACAAAGCAATAGTCAAAAACAGCACCCACAAAGCAAGCGTTTTCCCGGCAATTACTGCCACCATCTTAACTCTGACGAAATCCTTCGGCAGATGATAAGCTGTGTTGCGATAGGTTGCAATGACTGGGAAATCGCAAGCGAATCCTTTTCGGTTAACGTTCTCCCCAATCTCTTGCCACCTTTCCCGAACCCGTCTCGACCAGGGGAAGGTGAGGAATAAATTTTTCGGGCTGGTAGGGCGCAGCGATAAACTCCTCCATGTCAACGTCCATGTCATCGTCGGCAAGGGCTTTGGGTTTGGCGGAACCGAAAAGTCAAAATCCACCCTCTCGCTCCCTCAAAACCTAGAGGAAAACCAGCACTTTAATGCCGCTTGGTTTGATAAACGATTACAGGTCGGTCAATCCCTTTGAAATGGTGTTCTCCTGTCGCCTGCAAGCCTTGGGAGCGCCTCAGCAAAGAATAAGTGGCTTCACTGACGACACATTCCCCAGGGGGGCAGATTCCTTCCATGCGAGAGGCTAGATTAATCGTTGCTCCCAAAGCGGTATAGTCTACTCTTTGAGAGCTACCAACATCTCCAATCACGGCTCTGCCGCTGTTGATGGCAACCCGAATTTGTAGCGGTTCGCGCCAGAATCGATCGGCATTTAATTTCTCTAGACGACTCAGCATTCCTTTGGCGGCGGCGAAAGCTCGGTCGGCATGATCCGGTTGAGGTTCCGGAGCGCCAAAAAATGCCATGATGCAATCTCCAATATACTTGTCTAACGTTCCTCCGGCGGCAAAAACCTCCTGTAGCATTTCTTCAAAGAAATTATTGAGCAATTTGGCAATTTCTGTAGGACTCAACCGTTCTGAAAGGGCGGTAAAGCCAACAATATCGGCAAAGAGGATGCTGATATCAACCTCGGCAGGTGTGAGACGACCATCTTCTAATGCCCCTAGGGTCATAATGTGCTGTACAACGGCAGGGGAGTGATAGCGCTCTAGTCGAGTCCGAATGGTTTCTTCGTTTCTCAGCTTCCGCGTTAACAGCCACCGTTGGACTGCGGATGCGACCAGATTCGCTAAAGCCGAAAAAAAGCTGAGGTCTTCCTCGCCTCCCTTCATCCAATGGCTAGAGGAAAGATGAGCATCGGCATAAAGAACACCGACTACTTTATTTTCATCCCAAAGCGGGACAGCGATCGCGCTCTTGATCCCCTTGACTAAAATGCTCTGTTGCCCCTCGAACCGTTTATCCATCTGGGCATCAGCAGTTTGAATTGCCACTTTCTCGGCAAATACCTTTTGACAAATGGTGCGGCTAATCCAAGTGCCATTTGCTGTTAGATTCTGTTGTTCCAACATATCTCTAGCAGCGGCATTCAGCAATTCCAGTTTGCCGGAATTCTCTACATCGATTAACAATGCCAAGCGCTCAATGCTTTGAAGTTCGCGGAAAACGACTTCCTGCACTTGGTAGAAAATTGCTTCGATCGATTCCGCTGCACTCAAATTCTTGGCGATATTCACCAAATCTTTGAGACGAGCGATCGCTTTTTCCTTATTGCTAACTACGTCTAGCGTCCCTTCAGCTTGTATCCATTGCTGTTGCAGCTCTTGAACATTGCGAAGGATGGTGGTTCCTTGCGCTACGGGTTCCACCAGATGTGTTAGATAGGGTTGAGCCGGATTGCTCACTTGTTGGGGTTGAGCCGGATCGCTCAAAAGAATACTCAGGCTAATATCCCCCAGCAAAAGAATATCGCCGTGATTGACCTGTTGAGGCGAGGTGACAGGGCATTCATTCAATCGCGTTCCGTTTTTGCTGTCCATGTCCTCAATTGTCCACGCCCCGGAAGGCGTTTTCAAAAAGCGGGCATGGCACCGGGAAATTCCCTCGAAAGGCAAATGCAAGTGGCATTCGGGCAAACGACCAATCGTAAATTCATCCCGATTCACCGTAACCGTTCTTTCTGTCTCTCCCTCTCTTAGACGCAGATTGAGTTCAGCCATGACTCCTATCCCTTTTTGAAGCAAAGCGAACAAGGCGTGCAAAAACTCAGCAGAGCAAGGGGCTTTTGATTACTTTCCCTCACTACCCCTCAAGGTTATGGCATTTTCAAAGGCATTGATGCAACCTTACCTAAGACCCAAGCTAAACCCTGAGGGCAGCTTAAGCGGGCAAATCATTTGAGTTTTCGCATTCATGCCTTTGCGCCCTTCAGACTTATCTGCTGAAAATGGGGGGTCATACCCCTCATTCCTTGAACAACAGTATCATAGTATTCGCTGGTTCCCGATGTCGGGTCGAGGTTGAAGCGAAACGACCGTCGAAACATTGACAGGTGGGTACCACAGAAGAACACGCGAAGGTGCGGTTTTCACGCGCAGTCAATCAAGAGTGCGGAGGGTGAGAGGGATTCCCTGAGAAAGGTGTAGCCCTTTCATCCTGGTGAGGCAACAGATGTACATCCGCCTTTGATCCGTACATATCTGATGAAACATCCGGAAAACACGGCTTCCTTTTTGGAAAAACTCAATTATGTTAAACGGTTTACCTCAGCTCAGGGCAGTGACACCATGATAGGCATATTACTAGACCAGCGCTACCAGGTGATCCAGGCGCTAGGCCAAGGTGGATTTGGTCATACTTACATTGCCCAAGACACGCGCCGACCTGGGAACCCTAGCTGCGTTGTTAAACACCTCAAACCCGCTACTAGCAATCCCGAATTTTTACAAACAGCGAGACGCCTGTTTAATAGCGAAGCTGAAACTCTAGAAAAGTTGGGGAACCACGACCAAATTCCCCGGCTGTTAGCTTACTTTGAGGAGCAGGAAGAGTTCTACTTAGTGCAGGAATTTATCGACGGACATCCTCTGAGTGTGGAACTACCACCAGGTCAGCAGTGGAGCGAAAGTCAGGTGATTCAACTGCTGTCTGAAGTCTTATCCATTTTGGAATTTGTACACGAGAATGGGGTGATTCATCGGGATCTCAAACCGGATAATTTAATTCGCCGTTCTTCCGATAAGAAGTTAGTTTTGGTGGATTTTGGTGCCGTCAAACAGGTACAGATGCAATCCGTCATTGCTCAAGAAGGGATGAATGAAACGGTTGCGATTGGCACCCCAGGCTATATGCCTAGCGAACAGGGACAAGGCAGACCCCGCCCCAGTAGCGATCTTTACGCCCTCGGTATGATTGGTATCCAAGCCTTGACCGGGATGAATCCCAGGCAACTAGCAGAAGATCCTGACAGCGGGGAGATTCTCTGGCGGCACTTGGCTCAAGTGAGCGATGGGTTAGCCGCTGTCCTGAGCCAGATGGTACGCCACTACTTCAAATTCCGCTACCAGTCAGCAACCGAGGCATTGCGATCGCTTGCTTCCCTAACCAATCCGAATTCCCCGGCAGCGATCGCCGCAGTCTTGGGACAGAAGGTGCGCGGTTACTGGAAAGACGGTTCTGTGTCGGCAAATAAGGCACTGCGCTCGCTTCAAGAACGCACCAATCCCCACGTCTCGCCCAATAACGCCCCTGCTCCTATTTCCACCCCGGCGATCGCGCCCCCTACGGACAATACCGTAACCATTGCTACAGGCAATTCATCGGAAAAGACAGTGGATTCTCCGGCTAGCGTCGTAGATGAAGCAACGCCTCCAACCGCACCCGCCACGCAGAACACGGTGACAATTGCTCCTGGAAATCCCGCCCCAGCTCCGATTAGTTCGTCGTCCAGCCTGGATTCTGGACTTAAATCTCCTAACAAATTGCCGCTGTTAATTGGAGCAAGCACTGCTATCTTTGTCATTGCAATTGGGGTAATTTTTGCAAGTCGTCAAGTCCCGTCCTCTCCTGAAACGGCTAAAAATCAAATTACTGCGCCAGCTAAAAATGAAGTGAAAAACACTTGTGTTGTTGTTCTTAGTTCATCCAATGTCCGCTCTTTGGATGGACGAAAGAAAACAGGGGATGTTGTGAAAGCAGGAACCAAAGTCTCTGTGACTGGAAAAGAAGAAAGTGGCTGGATAGAAATTAACTCTCCAGTCTCCGGTTGGATTTGGAAGGGTCGGACAAAAAATACCTGTCCTTCTAAATAGGAAAGTTTCTGACTACAAGACAGTTAATTGTCAGGAGCTTTTTCTATTCAGACTGGCGGCAATTCTAGGGGAATCGCACCTAATAAACCCGTGCGAAAATCATTTAATAGCTGTCGTGCTGTGCGCTCTACATCGCCTTTATGACGTTCATCTGCCACAGCTTGTAGATATTCGTCGCCTGCGAAGGAACTCGGCTCGACTCCGTAGCGAGATTGTAAAGACTTCAATAGAAATAAATCGGCATCGGGGGCGTTGAGAGTTTTGAGCAAATCGACTAACGCAGATGCCACTCGTTGATTGTCGTAAGACGCCTCACCAATATCATCACAAATCGCCAACTTGAAGGCAGCAGGCTGATTTTCTAATTTGGAAGGCAAAACGCCAGGGGCATCTAAAAGTTCAATCTCATCGGAAATGCGTATCCAGCGCAGCTGGCGCGTTACACCCGCACGACGGGCGCTTTCTACCACCCGCTTTCCTAATAAACGATTAATGAGCGCCGATTTGCCCACATTGGGAAACCCAATCGCAACGGCACGGACTGGACGAGGAAGCATCCCGCGATCGCTTCTTCGTTGATTCATCTCTACACCCGCTGCCTGCGCCGCCTGTGCCACTGCTGCCACACCCTTCCCATGCTGGGCATCTGTGAAGTATGGCGTTTCTCCCCGCTCCCTAAACCACTCAGTCCAGAGTTGCCGGACTGCGGGAGAAATCATATCCGTGCGGTTGAGTACCAATACCTTTGCCTTGCCGCCTATCCACTCTGGCACGCGGGGATGGTGCGTAGAGATGGGAATTCGGGCGTCTCGCACTTCCAATACCACATCCACACGCTTGAGCTGTTCTTTAAGCGCTTTCTCAGCCTTGGCAATGTGTCCGGGATACCACTGAATTGAAGGAGTCGTCATCAGATTTTAGATTTTAGATTTTAGATTTTAGATTTTAGATTGAATCTAAAATCCAAAATCCAAAATCTAAACTTTGACTAAGGAACAATCAACACCGGACAAGGCGATAAATTAATCACCCGGTTTGTGACGCTGTCAGTCATGCCTTCTTCAGTCAAACCCAGTCCTCGACAGCCCATCACAATTAAATCAGCGTCAATTTCGTCAGCAACATCGCAGATGGTAAAAGCTGGTTTGCCTTGACGCTCAATCGTTTGAGACTGGATGCCTTGATCGGCAAATAAATTTTGAGCTGTTTTGAGCAGTTCGGCGACTGCTTCTGGCGATGTCATTGCAGCATCTGAATTTAGCGGCGACACCTCTGGCTCTGGGCTGGTTTCTTCTACCACCGAAAGCAAAATTAATTTACTACCATACTTTTGCACAACATTCACAACGACATCAGCCGCTTCGCGCGCTTCTCGACTTTGATCGACAGGAAACAGAACAGTCTTGAACATGGCACGCTCCTGTAGAAACCCCAACTCTTGTAAAATGTGGACGGCTAGAGAGCTAGAAATAACCTTACCCCTGCATTTGGTTTGGTCTATCTAGCTTTTGAGGGAAAAGGGCAAACGACCAGTGACACGCGGTTGCTAGTGAAGAGTATAAAAAGACGCAATTAGGAGGTTTACGCTGTGTCCAAGAAAACTGTAGCAAATTTATCGGCATCCGATTTATCCGGCAAAAGGGTACTGGTACGGGCGGATTTTAATGTACCGCTGGACAATGGCAACATTACTGACGATACTCGCATTCGGGCAGCTCTGCCGACAATTCAGGATTTAACTTCCAAAGGCGCTAAGGTAATTCTGTCTAGTCACTTTGGGCGTCCCAAAGGTGTCGATGATAAATACCGCCTGACGCCGGTGGCAAAGCGCCTGTCTGAATTGCTGGGTAAAGAAGTTGTCAAGACTGACGACTGTATCGGTGATGATGTCGCTGCCAAGGTGGGGGCGATGCAAGATGGCGACGTGCTGCTGCTGGAAAATGTCCGCTTCTACCCGGAAGAAGAGAAGAATGACCCAGAATTCGCTAAAAAACTGGCTTCAGTTGCCGATTTATATGTGAATGATGCGTTTGGAACAGCTCACCGCGCTCATGCTTCTACAGAAGGTGTAACCAAGTATCTCAGCCCATCGGTGGCGGGGTACTTGATTGAAAAGGAACTCCAGTATCTGCAAAGCGCGATTGAAAGTCCTCAGCGTCCTTTGGCAGCAATTATCGGGGGTTCCAAGGTTTCTAGCAAGATTGGCGTCATCGAAACGCTGCTGGATAAGTGCGATAAGCTGATCCTGGGCGGCGGCATGATTTTTACCTTCTACAAGGCTCGTGGGCTAAGTGTCGGGAAGTCGCTGGTGGAAGAAGATAAGTTAGAACTGGCGAAGTCTTTGGAAGCGAAGGCGAAAGAGCGTGGTGTTCAACTGCTATTGCCGACAGATGTCATCCTTGCAGATAATTTTGCGGCTGATGCCAATGCTCAAACGGTTAGCATTGACGCCATTCCCGATGGTTGGATGGGTTTGGATATTGGTCCTGACTCGGTGAAATTCTTCCAGGAATCGCTTGCTGATTGCAAGACGGTAATCTGGAATGGTCCGATGGGAGTATTCGAGTTTCCGCAATTTGCCAAGGGAACGGAAGCGATCGCGCGGACTCTGGCGGATCTCACGAAGAGTGGGACGACTACGATTATCGGCGGTGGCGACTCGGTGGCAGCCGTAGAACAGTTGAACTTGGGCGAACAAATGAGCCACATCTCCACTGGCGGTGGCGCAAGTCTGGAGTTGCTGGAAGGGAAGGAACTTCCTGGTATTGCGGCGTTGAATGATGCCTAAGCCGGAAGAGTAACCGAATAAAATTCTTGTAGAGACGCGATTAATCGCGTCTCTACGCTTATTGGGGTATATTGCTTCGCTGTCGTCCTCAAACAGAGCGATCGCGTTTGTTGGGAAAGAGAGGGCGATCGCTTGTATTCAGTATTAAGTGAAATAGAGTGGACACCTGACGGGGTGGTAGCGAAACGGTAGCGCTTAGAGCGATCGCTAGCTAAATTGGAGTACATACGGCGCTAAGGAACCAAGGGCGAGATGCTGCAAGCACAGCAGGTATTGCAAGGGCGTTATCAACTTCAAGAAAAATTAGGACAAAATGCTGGGCGTCAAACCTGGCTGGCAACTGACATTGAGGCATCACCGCCACAACAAGTCATCGTCAAATTGCTAGCCTTCAGCCCCCAGATGCAGTGGGACGAATTCAAGCTATTTGAGCGCGAAGCGCAAGTTCTGAAAAATCTCGATTACCCCAAAATTCCCCGGTATCGAGATTATTTTTCCCTCGATAAGCAGGTTGGTGCTGGTTTGTGCTGGTTTGGATTGGTGCAAGAATACATTCCCGGTGCCTCCCTGCAAAAATTATTAAAACAGGGCAAACGCTTTACCGAAGCCCAGGTGCGGCAGATTGCCACCGAGGTACTGAATATTCTCATCTATCTGCACGAGTTAAGCCCGCCGTTGCTGCACCGCGACATCAAGCCCAGCAACTTGATTTGGGGAGAAGATGAACAAATTTATCTAGTGGATTTTGGTGCAGTTCAAGATTCTGCCGTGGCGGAGGGAGTCACCTTCACTGTGGTGGGAACCACTGGCTATGCGCCCCTAGAGCAATTTTGGGGAAAGGCAGTTCCGGCATCCGACTTGTATGCGCTGGGGGCGACTTTGATCCATTTGTTAACCGGCATCGCCCCGGCAGATTTGCCCCAAAAGAATTTACGGATTCACTTTAGCGACAAGGTTAGCCTTAACTCCGATTTTGTACGGTGGATTGAAGCGATCGCAGAACCCGATTTAGAGCAACGATATCGTACCGCCCGTCAAGCACTGGAAGACCTTAAAGCCAATCGTTCTCTCAACGCTCTCCTGCAACAAATCCGTCAGCCTGTTGGCAGTCGCGTTCAGCTTTGGAAGTCTTCTACCCAGTTAAAAATCAAAATTCCTGGGCGGGGAATATTGCTACTTACAGACATTCTCACCTTTACAGGGAAATTGATGCTAGTAGCGACCTCTGTCATCTCTCTATTTCTGCTAGGTTTATTGCTGTTATGGCTAGGTTTCTTAACATTTTATATGCTCTTGTCCTTGTTGTCATCGATTCATTTAATATTTTCGTTGATTTTATCCATTCTATCAACACTGTTTTTGGGTCGGCTATGGATGAGCGTACATAATGAATTGTGGAAAATTCCAGCCGATTTGAAATGGCCCATACTCAATTATTGGGGAGATTATTGTATCGAATTCTATCAAGATAGCTTTGTAATAAAAAGGCAATTGTTTGGGTTGAAATATCTTAGCCACCAGGGAAAAATTTCTAGCATCAAAAATGTTGAAGCAATTCCTTTAGAAGGAGTCACTCTCGAAACTGGCTTGCTGAAATACTGTTTCGCTCAGAACCTGACTGAACCTGAACGTAACTGGATAGCTCGACAGATCCAAGACTGGCTGAGATAGGAGCGAATGACCAAGAGCCATCCCAAACTAGCTATTCGTAATCCTTCAATCCTTCAATTAGCAACTAATTAAGTAAAATCATCATGCTGCAAGCAGAAAAGGTCTTACAGGGGCGTTATCACCTCACACAACAACTGGGACAAAATGCAGGGCGTAAAACCTGGCTGGCAGAAGATTTAGAAGCCGAACCCAGCGAATCGGTAATTGTTAAATTGCTAGCTTTCAGTCCTCAAATGCAGTGGGAGGAACTCAAGCTTTTTGAACGGGAAGCTCAAGTTTTGAAAAACTTAAACCATCCCAGAATTCCAACCTATCGAGATTATTTTTCTCTCGACGAACAGGCGGGTGGCGGCTTACCTTGGTTTGGATTAGTGCAGGATTACATTCCCGGCAGTTCCCTGCGTCAGCTATTAGATAAAGGCAAAAAATTTACACCAGAGCAGGTACGCTATGTTGCCACGGACATCCTAGAAATTCTAATTTATCTGCACGAATTAAGTCCGCCTGTATTACATCGAGACATTAAACCTAGCAACATAATTTTGGGGGAAGATCGGCAGTTTTATTTAGTTGATTTTGGTGCGGTTCAAGACCGCGCTAAGGCAGAGGGTGTTACCTTTACTGTGGTAGGAACCAGTGGCTATGCGCCGCCAGAACAGTTGTGGGGACGTGCAGTTCCAGCATCAGACCTTTATGCGCTAGGAGCCACCCTAATTCACTTGTTAACTGGAACGCCGCCTTCTGAGTTACCGCAGCATCAGATGCGGATTCAATTTAGCGATAAAGTCAGCCTCAATCCCAATTTCAGCAGTTGGATTGAGAAGCTTATAGAGCCAGCTCCAGAAAAACGATTCAGCACGGCACGCGAGGCACTTGAAGCTTTGCAACAAGTGGAAAGTTTTAAAAGCTCCGATAGCGAAACAGAGGCTCAGGCAAATGGCAATTCGGTTCGTTATGGTCGTTTAGCACTTTCAACTGCGCTGCCATTATTTACTTTTATGGCTCTCATCGCGGCTATTGCTCTGCCAAGTTTTTTTGCCAAACGGGCAATCATTGAAAAATCCGAAGCAAGACAATCTGTTGGGGCAATGAATCGTGGTCAGAAAGCTTATTTCATAGAAAACAATGAATTTTCTAATTCGGTTGAAAAACTAGGAATTGGCATGAAAACTCAGAAAGGAAACTACGAATATGCAACTCGTGTGCTGGCGAGTAAAGCTGCATTTAACTACGCAATACCCCATCGTAATAACAAAAGCTATGTTGGAGGTGTGTTTATAGTACCTGCAAAATCCTCAGATGCTGTTAAGGGCAAGATGAAAACAATAGCAATTTTGTGTGAATCTAATGCTGTTGGTGCTACCAAACTACCAGAGCCAATTTATAACAATGGCAAACCAGCCTGTCCTGCGGGCACACTAGAGATACCAAAAGAGCAGATAGGAAGGTAGATAAGGGCGCTGTGACAAGATGAAAAACCGAATTATCAGTATACGTGAAGGCAAATACTAAGTTTCTAAATCCCTCATCTCAGCTTTCTACGGAAAATAACGAATAATGCTGCAAGCCGAACAGATATTACAGGGGCGTTATCAACTCAAACAAAGATTGGGACAAAATGCGGGACGACAAACTTGGTTAGCGACGGATATTGAAACTGAAGAAAAAAATTTAGTCGTTGTCAAACTCCTCGCATTTGGCGGCGAGGTACAGTGGGACGATCTCAAACTGTTTGAGCGAGAAGCACAAATCCTTAAGCAGTTGAATCATCCCCGAATTCCTAAATATGGGGATGATTTTTGTATCGATGAGCGATCGCTCTGGTTCGGGTTAGTCCAAGAACACATCCCCGGTACCTCTCTGAAGGAATTACTCTTACAAGGCAAAAAGTTCAGTGAAAAGGAAGTCCGTAAGATTGCCTCGGAAATTTTGAATATTCTAATTTATCTACACGAACTGAGTCCCCCAGTGCTACACCGAGACATCAAACCGAGTAATTTAATTTGGGGTGATGATGACAAAGTGTATTTAGTTGATTTTGGAGCGGTGCAAGATAAAGCCTCGAAAGAGGGAGCCACTTTTACTGTCGTGGGAACTTATGGCTATGCGCCGATGGAACAATTTGGTGGAAGGGCTGTTCCAGCTTCAGACTTGTATTCTCTGGGAGCAACTTTAATCCATTTGTTGACAGGTACGGCACCGGCTGATTTGCCTTCTCGGAACTTGCGGATTCAATTTTCTCAGCAGGTGAGCCTCAGTAAACCGCTCATTAGCTGGATTGAAAAGTTAACAGAGCCAGCTCCAGAAGAACGGTTTATAAGTGCAAAATATGCCCTGAAAGCGCTTAAAGAAGGAACAAAGGTTAATACTTCACTGGGTATTCAACCTTTAAATCAATCAACACTGGTCAATAATTCTGGGCAAGGCAATTTATTTGATCAGACAGTACCAGTACCTGATGAAATCAAGGGCTGGAACTGGGGCGCATTTCTGATGCCTTATCTATGGCCTTTGAGCAATCATGTTTGGATTGGACTTTTAGCCTGGATACCGAGTGTCGGTTGGTTGATGGGGTTCGCCCTCGGTTCTAAGGGCAATGAATGGGCTTGGAAAAGTAAAAAATGGCGGAGTATTGAACAATTCAAAGCCCATCAAAGAGGCTGGGCGATCGCAGGATTGTTTATCGGGATACCGATGGCTTGGGCATATATCTGGATACTTACCCTTTTTCTCCATGCCCTCTAAAAACCTCGGCAAGATCGTGTTGTTAGCTGAATGCATAATCAGGGTTCAAAGGAATTGAGGCATTGACTAAGGACAATAACGGGCCAGTTTGCTCCTGTCCATTCGTCGCCAATTCGCTATGGCACAGATAAATTCGCTCCCCCGCTCGCCCTAGTAAATCGAGCAAAATCCGCCGCAGTCTTTGCTCGTCTGCTTCTTGGGTATCTTCTTCGGTTAGCGCCTCTCCCGACCAATCCTTGAGAAACAAAGGGGCACCGTAGAGAGTGGCAGCACCGCCTTTTGACCAAAGGTGCGAACCGGCATCGAGCCAAAATTGCCATCGGTGGAAGCGACGAGCCGCCCGATATTGGAAGATAGTTGCCAAAGTCACAGCGTGACGGTCAAGACCGAGGGGGCGCACGGGGTAGGGGTTAGCAGTGACAGTACCGCGACGCAACAAGCAGATAAACCGATCGATAGTGGTGTAATCTGGGGTTTCAATGCGATCGCTCTGCCGCAAGCGTCCATCGACTTCCCAGTAGTGTTGGGCGGTTTCCATCAGTTCGCGTAAGGCAGCTAGCTGGTCGTAAGGGAGATTGCTGCCTTTCCACAAAAACTGCTGAATTGCCCGATCAAGCAGGGCGACGCAGTTGGGAATTAGACGCTGTTCCAGCTGATCTCGTTGCACTTCTAGCCACTGCAAAATCTCTTCATAAGCAGCACAGGCTGAGTGTCCCAGCCGATCCCAGCGGGGGAAATATGTCACCGGCAGCAACCGGGGTTGTTCTGGATCGGGGGAATAGCAATAATCGGCTAACAAACCCGCCCTGACTGGGTCAATCTTGAAGGATGAAGGATGAACGATCGGGGATGAATGGGTGCTACCTCCTGGCTCCGGACTCCGGACTCCTGACTCCTGACTCAGTACCACCAGCATTTCCGCCACGGCATCCCGGTCTACCAGTCGCCCCAACCCTGGATAAACGAGCGCCAGCAGCGTCAGTAGCGCCCGGATTGTAGGGGAAGCATTCAGGGGACGCTGCTCGCTCAAAGTTTGGACGGGGATATCTTGGCTGCTGAGGATTTCGATTAAGGTATAGCGAGCGATCGCATCCAAACCAGGGGCAATCACTGCCACGTCCTGAGGCTGCACCTGTCCGCTGTGTATCGCCTCTGCGATCGCTAAAGCGGTTTCTCGTAACAACTGAGCGCGGGACGGGGTTTGAATCAACTGTACCGACTCCGGTAAGGTCAACAGAAACATCGGGTCGCTCACCGCTTCCACCACCGGCTTTCCGTAAAGTGCTGCCACACTGCTCGGTTCTTGGCTCAAAGTTTCTACCTGACAGCGCCACTCCAGACTGGCAAGATAATTTGGATCGGCGTTCAAACCGAGTCGCACTGCCCCATCCGGATTATAGGTAAAGGCTCCGGCAGCTCCTTGATCTAAAAGGAAGTTGAATAGATCGCAGGCGATCGCTGGATAATCATCCACATTATCCGCCAGTACTCCCTGATAGCGGCGAATCAAGTGCTGCTGATAAGCTTCATCTGGCAGCAAATAACGCCAATAAAGTTCGCAAATAATCCCATAGGTCAGCAATCCCCGGTCTAAACACCATTGTCGCCAATCAATCAGCACAGTTCCGATTTTCTCCCAGTCGGGGCGTTCCACCACCGGATCGTCGTCCCTCGCAAACCCTTGTTGATCTGCGAAACCTTGTTCCAAAAGACTGGGAATTTCCTCAAGGGGTCGTCCTGCGATCGCGCATAGCTGCAACAAGTCCAGAATGCGACGCACTGAACGAGACTCACTCACCCCCAAAAACTGGAGGTTCCCATTATCCAACTCCGGACGCCACAACCGGGTGGCTAACTCCTGCTCAGTTTCCGGGCGCAGTCTCACTGGAAATTGTGCCCTAAGATTCAACCGCTGAATTAATAAAGGCCAAAATAAGATCACCTCATCCTGAAAGAAACCCAGAGGTGTTTTAGATTGAATGGGATACCGTCCCTGTGTCGCCCTAGCCAAGCGGTCAGCCAATTCGCTCCGATTATCATCATTAGCAGCAAAGACTAAGATTGTCGGTGCCTGCTCCCGCCTTCCCGCCTTCCGGCGCGAACCTCTCGGTTGAGATCCCCGTTCAACCCACTGGCAAAACAGATTGACAAGGCGAGTCGTCTTTCCACTGCGAGTAGGCCCGTCGATCCAGATGGTCTGCGATTGCGTTAACATTGCTAAACGCTGGGTAATACTTGTGTAATCCTTCGGTTTCTATTATGAAACTATCTTTCTTGACACAGCTCCAATCCTACTTAGGGACTGCCAACCAGTGGTTCTCAGACACCCCAGACAGAGCCTTGGAGCGGGCATATAAGGCAGCCTTAATGATTAAGGCTTTGGAAGATGAACATTTTGACGGTAAAAAAATCTCCCCCGATTGTCAAAAATACCGTGAAAATGCCATGTCTTATTTTGAGGCCAAACTTAAAAATTACTTAAAAACTGCTAAATTTGGGCTGGCAGAGTTTCAGGCAAGCGCTTCAATTGTGACTCGTTCTAATCCAGATGTAACAAGAAAAACAAGGACGACCGGAGCGGCAAATTTTAGAAGAGAAGATTTTGACTCTCAAGATAAACAATCCATAACTTTAGAAAAACTTAAATTTATTGATGATGTTTTATCTAAATACAAGCCTGAAAAAAATCGTTCCTCATCAGCCTTAGTCCCTGTTCCCAAATCTAAACCTTTAGAAATGAACTTGAGAAATGTTGACCGGGTTGAGGCTAACAATCTAGTCAATCAGCCAACTTTGTTTCCCACAGACAACCGAGTGGCTGAGGAGGCAGAAACAATGACTGATACAACCAGTTTTGTTCCTCGCTCCATCTTAAGTACGCTAGATCGACTCAAGAGAAACTTTGACCCCAACTCAGAAGAAGAAGTTGTTCAAAGTTTTCGCACTTCCCAAACGAAAACGATTATTTCTATTCGGTTTATTTTAGTTTTAATTTTAGTTCCTCTATTAACTCAACAAGTTAGTAAAAATTTCTTTGTTGGTCCTCTCGTCGATCGCTTCCGGGAGCCAAACAAAACTGAAATTTTCTTAAATGTCGATCTAGAAGAAGAGGCATTTCAAGAATTACAAAGATTTGAAGAATCGCTAAAATTTAAAAGCTTAATCGGTGTAGCTCCTCAACTCTCTAGAGAGGGGATAGAAGAAGAAGTCAAACAGAAGGCATTAAAAATTGGAGAGGAATACAGTCACAGAAGTGCAAATGCTATCAAAAATGTTTTTGCCGATCTAATTGCGGCGGGATCTCTTTACTTGTTACTTCTTAATAGCCAAAAAGAAATTGCTATTTTCAAAGCTTTTATCGATGACGTAGTTTATGGTCTCAGTGACAGTGCTAAAGCTTTTATTATTATCTTATTCACTGACATCTTTGTAGGATTTCACTCTCCTCACGGCTGGGAAGTGATTCTGGAAGGAACGGCAAGGCATTTAGGCTTACCAGAAAACAGAGATTTTAACTTTCTATTTATTTCCACCTTTCCTGTCATTTTGGATACGATATTTAAGTATTGGATTTTCCGCTACTTAAATCGAATCTCTCCGTCAGCCGTTGCTACTTACCGGAATATGAATGAATAATTAAAAATGCTTGCATTAAAAACTAAAATAAAGGTATTCTTCCCCCCATTTTTAATTTCTAATTTTTAATCTAATTTTTAATTTCTCTAGAGTAGTGGGGACGGCAGGGGCTGCCCCAGCAAACCTGCTGGGGTGGAATGTTGCCGAAAACGCTGCTACGTGCCCCAATCACGGAATTTGCTCCGATTTCAACCCCAGGCGCAATAAAGCAATCTGTGGCAATCCAGACGCCGTTGCCAATCGCGATCCTGGCTGTCGTCAGTTTGAAAGCTGGATCTTGAATGTCATGACTGCCGGTACAGAGGTAGCTTTTTTGGGAAATGACGCAGTGCTGACCGATGTGGATGCGGTCAAGGCTGTATAAAACGACATCATCCCCAATCCAGCTGTAA
This sequence comes from Coleofasciculus sp. FACHB-1120, assembly GCF_014698845.1. Taxonomy (NCBI): domain Bacteria; kingdom Bacillati; phylum Cyanobacteriota; class Cyanophyceae; order Coleofasciculales; family Coleofasciculaceae; genus Coleofasciculus; species Coleofasciculus sp. FACHB-1120. The sequence continues at coordinate 26,418 of NZ_JACJTV010000042.1, forward strand.
TCTCCGATTTCGATTTTCCAAGGATAAGTAAAGCGGGCAGTTGGGCGGATGACTAAGCCGGTGCCGAGTTTTGCCCCAAACAGGCGCAAAAGCCAGCAGCGGATGCCACTAAAGGGATGAGGAGTTATGGGGAACGCGATCGCTTGTACCAACCACCACAGCAAAACAAACCAACCCGGTCGTCCTCTATCAAACCAGGATTGGTCGTAACGGCGTAAATCAATCAGAGATTCGGGAGATTCCAACGCGATCGCTGGCGGTTGTTCGCCTGGTTCCAACACCCTACACGCTTCCTTTTAATGAATCTGGCTGGGTTACCGGCTGGGGAGGCACGGAGGAGGCAGCCGCTACGTTCAACTGACCGCCAAACTCCATCAATTCATAAAGTTTGACGCCAATTTGATACTCATATTGACTCATCAGCCGTGCATAGATGTATCCAGGTTTCCCATCCAAAAAGCCCCGCTGAATAATGTAAATCAAAATAAACCGGATCAACGGTTTGAATGGGAGGCGCACCCAAGTTTTTTTGAGATACCGCTTGCGCTGTACCGCATCCCCAAACAAATTAGCGCCAATCGTGCCGCTTTCGTCTTTGCCGGTCAGGATATTTAAATAAACGCGGGCTTCCCAGTTTGAGTAGCGGTTATGTCGTTCCAGCCAGTGGAATACGTCCCGAAAGTCAATGTGCAGCATATCGTTTTTCAGATAGCCTGACTTGCCTTGCAAAATGACGTGTTCGTGAACTTCGTTGTCGCCTGTGTTGCGAATTTCTTCTGTCCCCAAGTTTTCGTAGCGACCTGTTTTGTGCTTAAACAAACGCAGGTTCCAGTCGGGGTACCTACCGCCATGTTGAATCCATTTTCCGAGGAAAAATACTTTGCGGTTCAGGTAGTAGCCTTCATATTCTGGATTTTCAATGGCAGTTGCAATTTCATCCCAGAGTTCGGGGGTAATGCGCTCATCACAATCAACAATTAGCACCCATTCATTACTAAAAGGCAGATTGTCTAAAGCCCAGTTTTTCTTTTTAGGCCAGCGTCCGTTGAAGTGAAATTGGACAACTTTTGCGCCGTAACTTTCGGAAATTTCAATCGAGCGATCGCTACTTTGGGAATCTACGACAAATACTTCATCAGCCCTGGCTACACTCTCCAGGCAAGCCGCCAGATTTGCTTGTTCATTTTTAGCGGGAATCAGAACTGATACGGGAAGTTTGGAGGGTGTGGAGGTCATGATTCTGAAGAATGAAGGAATAATTAAAAATTAACAATTAAGAATTAAAAATTAAGGTTTTTCTTTTTTAATCTTTAATTCCGGCTCTGGACTTTGCACTTTGAAAGGAGCAGATAACATCCCTTGAATTGCTGCACTCAAATAACCCACCTGACCGTAGGCATACACCAAATTATCGAAGCGTTGGGCGGGATCGCCAAAATATTTAACAGATTTGTAGAGACCACGCACGATTCGTTCGCCTCCCAACAATAGCTGACGCGGTCCTGCCTTACCAGCGATTTGTTCGCGGTAACATTCACTGATGCCTTGCCACCAGCCCCGGCTTAAAAACCAGGCTTGTTCAAGGCGTTCGGGAGAGACATTGTGGGCAACTAAGGCATTCGGCAGATAGGCAACTTGCCAACCCAATTTCAGTGCCCGTTCTGTCGTGTGTAATTCTTCATTTGATAACAAATTTTTTCCGACTCGACCCAGATTAACATCGAACCCCCCAATTTGCTCTAAAAAGGTACGTCTGAGCGAGTAATTTAAGCCTCTGGGGGTCATCCCGGCTTGTTTGATATAAACGGTAGAATCTCCTAAATCGTATGCTCCCAGACACCCGGATAGTCCGGGAGAAAGCCACTGAGGAGGCGTGGTGCCATCGGGCCAGAGTAAGGTGACTTTGCCACCAGCGATCGCTAATTTTTCATTGCTTTGATAAGCATCATAGAGTGCCGACAGCCAAGAGGGGCTAGCAACAGCATCATCATCTAGATAGGCGAGAATTTCACTTTTGGCTTCCTTGGCACCCCGGTTTCGGGCGACAGATAGACCTGTAACGGCTTCGTAGACGTACTTTACTCCTGGTCGCGCTTTGACGATTTCGGATGTGCGATCGCTGGAGGCATTATCCACCACTACGACTTCAAAATCCGAAAAATCTTGATTCAGCAAGCTATCAATGGCAGCACCTAAATACTGCTCTCGATTGTGAGTACATATAATCGCAGAAATTTTAGGCTCTGTCATAAATTGGGGGTATGGGCTAGCTCAATTAAAAATCAAAATTAAAAATTAAAAATTGCAGAAATTACTGAGATTTTTAATTTTTAATTTCTAATTTTTAATTCTCACTTAGATGACTATGTAGAACAACGAGTGTTTCCGCCAGCTGACTGAGGCGGGTTTCCAGATCCTCTTTGCGATTCAGCAGCAGGCGCAGTTTTTGATAACGAGCGATCGCGACACTCACACTCGGAATCTGTTCCGGTGGACAGGGACGCGACCAAAATTGACCATTCTCATCCATTCCTACAAGGCGGTATCCAGCCCGTGGAGATTCACAAGTTACCTTTTCATCGGGTTGATTGCAGAGTTCTTCTACATAGTCCATCAGCTGGTGTACAGACTTGGCATGACCCTTGTGTACTGCCTGACGCAGCGCCTCAACACCAACCTCTGGTTCGCGGGCATGAGACTCTAACCAACCATCAACAATCGGTCCTTCTAGATAAATATCTTGAATTTGGCGCAAGATTTGGTGGAGTTCTTTCTGCCAACCCCCGACAATCACTTCAATTTCTTGCAACAGGGTCATCGCCAAGGCAGGATTGGCAGCGTTCCGATGGTTAGTGAAACTGGGAGCTTTTAATTTTGGCAGGACGGGCGTCTTGCCAGATTGCTTTTGGTCAGAGAAAGACTCTACAGTCATCGAAATAGAGCGATTGGCATCTGATGATGCGTCTGAACCCCACCCCATCGGATCGGGCTGATTTTCCCAAGGGGTCGGGTTTTCGATGACAGGACTTTGCTCTGCCAATCGATCCAGGGTTGTCTCAATCCGTTTTAATTCTGGTTTCATAGTTATCTGACGCCACTCCTGCAAATCAAACCTGTTAACTGCCGCTAGAATCTCTAAAAAGGTTGGGATTTTTGCTTTTCCTGGCTTTTTGTTTCTATTTTATTGGTTTATTTGTCTGATAGGATTAACTCTCTCGGAGGACAAAACCAAAATTCATGGGAAGTCTGACCGATAGAATAACCCGGACACCGTATAGGTGGGGAAGATACAAATCCTGCCACTGTTGAATTTAACTTTAATGCACAACTCGCCGCAAATGGTTGAAAAAGTCCTTCGCGATCGCATCTGAATGACTTCTATTAAGAATTTAATCTTAGTAACTGGTCCAGCCCGTTCTGGCAAAAGTGAGTGGGCGGAGACGCTGGCAATGCGTTCGGGTAAGCCAGTTGTCTATGTAGCAACGGCTCAAGTTGACCCCAACGACCTAGAATGGCTGTCTCGAATTGAACAACATCAACGACGACGCCCTAGGGAATGGGCAACGCTGCAAGTACCGATAACACTGGCAGCAACGATTCGGTCATCGCAGAATTCGAGTTGTCTCCTTGTTGATTCTTTGGGAACTTGGGTGGCTAATTTTTTAGACCAAGACGATGAAACTTGGGAGAAGACGTGCCAGGAGTTGCTGGAAAGTTTGGATAGTGTCAGTGATGCGATCTTGGTGGCAGAGGAAACGGGTTGGGGGGTTGTTCCCGCCTATCCCCTCGGTCGGCTGTTCCGCGATCGCCTGGGAGGGCTGGTGCGTCGAGTGGGCGCGATCGCTAACCCAGTCTACTTAGTTACTGCTGGTCACGTTCTCAACCTGAGCCACCTGGGAACGCCATTACCAAAATGATCATAGGCGCTAGCATAGAAAGACTTAGAGGCAAACGGGCAATTGCGAATGACTCATTGCTAATTGAGAAGCCAATTGAGAAAAAGCGAGTTGTTCATTACTCTATACCTATTACCGTTAACTCCGTTGTTATGGCATCTCAACACCAAGTCAGACAGTATCTTGCTTATTGGTTTCAGTTGGGCAAAAAAGTTTTGATTCGGAATGGTCAAGAAGCGCTGTTGCCGCAACCCGTGATTCGGGGCGATCGCTACTCTCAAGAATTTGAAAATTGCTGGCAGCAAATCCTCTCCTCATCAGGGGACTGCTACTTAGAGGGCACCGAAGAACCGATTGCCCAGTTGCTGACACCGGCATGGGATGTGTCGCCCTGTTCTCGTTGCACTATGCCTGTACCCGTCCGGACTGCGGGAATGCCGCCTTTAGCTTGTCCCTGTAACGATCTCAGCGGTTGGCCCAACACAGAAGTTCCACTACCGCGATCGCCCGTCAGCAGTCAAAACCGTCTCGTTGAAATACGCGACCGGCTTCGGAACGCGAGCGGTCAGTGAACGATTCAAAGTAATTGCATTAAAAATTTAAAAAGGGGATTTTAAATTTTTAATTCCTCCTGCCGACGCCGAGGCACCTCATAATTTAGAAAATCATAAGCTAATTCCGTACTCGGAAAAATGGCACGCGCTTCCGTGAGCAGGTCATCCAGCCCAATAGCATTACCGGGGGCATAGCGGGGGCTGAAATGGGTCATGATCAAATGCTTAACACTAGCAGCATAAGCAACTTGAGCCGCCATCGTTGAAGTGGAGTGCAAGCGATCAAAAGCTAGCTGGGCGTCTTGATGGGCATAGGTAGCTTCGTGAATTAACACATCCGCATCCCGCGAAAGTTCCACTGCCTCATCGCAATAAACCGTGTCGGTACAGTAAACAAATTTGCGACCAATTTCTGTCGGTCCACACAAATCTGCTCCATGAATTTGCCGCCCATCTAGCAGCGTCACCGTTTCGCCGCGTTTGAGTTGCCCATAGACCCGGCCCGGAGGAATTGAGAGTGCTTTCGCTTTTTCCACATCGAAGCGCCCTGGACGGTCTTTTTCAGTGACTCGATAGCCAAAGGCTGTGACTCGATGCTTCAGGGGACCACAGGTGACGATAAATTCTTCGTCTTCATACACCACTCCAGGTTGTACAGTGTGAACCTGAACCGGGTAGGAAAAATGGGTTGAAGAGTATTGTCTGCAAGCCCGCAGGTATTCATTGAGACCGGGGGGGCCGTAGAGGTCAAGGCGTTGAACATTGCCAGCCAAACCACAGGTTGCCAAAAGACCCATTAAGCCGAATATATGGTCTCCGTGCATATGGGTGATAAAAATCCGGTTCAGTTGACCGATTTTCAGGTCACTCCGGAATAGCTGGTGTTGGGTACCTTCACCACAGTCAAACAGCCAGAGTTCTCCTCGTTGAGCTAGCCGTAAAGCCACGCTGGACACATTGCGCGATCGCGTCGGTACACCGGAGCTTGTCCCTAAAAAAGTAATTTGCATTTTGGCAAGAAAACGGTCACAAAGTCTAGGAATTGCCTCCCGTAACTATCCTGACACAGCATCTGGGGAACACGCAGTTCCTCTAAAGACTCAGGATAAAAGTTCACAGGATTGATTACTAGCACTCTGACAGCAAACATGGTAAATATATCCACGTTAAGAAAAGTTAGCGGGTCGTGCCAATTTACAAGCGGATTTGCTCTCAAGGGTCTTGAACTAAGGAACGTGGATTAAATAACTTACACTCATTCATCTTCTGTAGGGGCTTTTTCTGTGCCATGCCCCTACGCTTTTGAATTAGGGCTGAATAAATCCATCCTCCTCAGTGAAGTTCAAGGACGGGATTTAAGCTCTCAATTTAAGTGGAATTTAATGATGACTATCCCTAGCACTCCATTTGGCATCGTGTAAGCAGGTTTCAATAGATGGTAACTAAACAGCTTCTAGGCAAACAGAAATCCTTCATGCTTCAGACTTCTTGCTTCATCTTAGGCTTCGGGAAGGCGTCCTCCGGGCGGCTACATCCTTCTAAATGGTGGCTGACTTTCTTGTTGTGGCTCATGCTGGTTGCGCCCGCGAAAGCAATGGAAATGCGCGTGGCGATTCAAGAAGGTGTCAGCAAGATTACCGTAGGCAGTTCCACGAAAGCCGTAATCCGCGATAGTGCCGGTCGAGTGGTAGGAGAAATGGCGGCAATGGATGGCATGGAAGCCCGTCCTACAGGCGGTAGCGTGGCGCTGGGCGGAAAGCAAAGCACGCAACTGATAGTGGAACCGACGGCTGGTGGCTATGTTTGGATCGGCGATCGCTGGTATCGGGGACGCACCCGATTGGTTCGCACCGGCAAAGGACTCACCGCCGTCAACCAAGTTGATTTAGAACAATATCTTTACAGCGTCTTAGGCTCGGAAATGAGCGCCAATTGGCCTCTAGAAGCTCTAAAGGCGCAAGCTGTTGCCGCTCGTTCCTATGCCCTATATAAGCGCCAAACTGCTGGCAATAGCGTTTTTGATGTCGGTGATACCCAGACTTGGCAAGTTTACAAAGGTCTGGAAACCGAAGCTGAGTCAACGCAAATGGCTGTGAATGCCACTGCTGGGCAAGTATTGACCTACAACGGTCAAATTATTCTCGCTGTCTTCCACTCCGCTTCTGGAGGACACACGGAAAATGTGGAAAATGTTTGGTCGCAACCCCTGGCTTACTTGCGCGGCGTGCCAGACTACGACCAAGGGACACCGGGATATCAGTGGCAGAAAAGTTTCTCCCGCAACGAACTGAGTCGGCTTCTGGGTGTAAGCAATGTTAAATCTTTGATACCGGAACGCACTACTCCTAGCGGACGGATTATGACGATGAAAGTTGTTGGAAGTGGTAGCACGCGGCGGATGACCGGAAGTCAGCTGCGCCAAGCGCTGAAGCTTAGGAGTACGTTGTTCACGGTCAGCTCTACAGGAACGGGTTTTCAGCTCAACGGTCGTGGTTTCGGTCACGGTCTTGGTTTAAGCCAGTGGGGGGCTTACAATTTAGCTCAGCAGGGGACAAACTACCAGCAAATTTTGGGGCACTATTATCAGCGCACTGCGATCGCTAGCATGAAAGTGCAGTAGAGGCAGGGCTGTTACCTCCCCAAAGTCGGGATGAGCGAAGCGATCGCCACAAAGTGAGATTGCTTTGCTCATCCCGGAGCGATCGCTCCTTGCTTTTCAGCTGACTTTATCAAACGCCAGAAGGATTGCTGTGAAAAAGTGGGAGTATCTCTTTGTTCGGTTTGACTACTTTGCAGGCGATCTGCGACCCAAAAGTGTCAACGAAAAAGACTTTCGAGATAAACAAGACATCCCACCCCTCCATGAATTATCCAATCAACTAGGACAGGAAGGCTGGGAATTAACCGGAGTGAATTCCCATCCTGGTTATGGATATGGTTTCTTGATTTTTAAACGCCCCAAGGAATCTTTATGAACCGCTTTGGTTGAGGCGACGCTGCCATTCTGCATCAATCTTATCGGCTTGCTCGATCTCCTGTTCTATAAGCTCGGTTTCGGTCGTGTAGGCTAAATCCTCGCGACCGATGACTGTTTTCGCGGCAAATTGTTGAGCATAAGCAATTTTTTTCTGCAAAGCAGAATTCGCTTGATTCAACCAGATAGCGCGTTCTTGTCGTTGTTGATTCCGGGCTTCAACTCGCTGATTTCTCCACTGAATCCAGAAATAGCGAATTAAGGGAATTGACAGGAAAGCGATGCCGTAACTCAGCAATATCCAGTAAATTGACTGCACGAAGGCGATAAGTCCGCCGGATTGCGCTAATTCAACCCCTATCTCACCCCGCAACAGGGAATTGAGAACTAAAGCACCGATAATATTCACGGCACCTAATCCCGCAGAGAGCATAATTTGTCCGCTATCGGCTTGGCTAAAGCGCCAAGGACGCTCTCGGAGATAAGCACCCACCGGCTGCGAATTCCGCTCTTGGGCTGTCGTTTGTAACTCTGGGAAGTGATAGACGATTTCTCCGTCTGGGCTGACTTCCGGCTGCCCGTTAAAACGGGTGAGGACAGGAAGCATATAATCTTCGTATTCTTTGCCCCAGCCTTTGCCCATGTCATCCAGATAAGGTGCGATTTGTTCGGCGGTGACAGCACCCTGGTTATTGCGGATTACAGTGGCAATTTCTTGCCAGCGGCGTTCTTCTAAATCGGCATTGGGATTCCCATCGCCAAATAGGAAGGAGAAGACGGCTTCTAGGAAGTTCATCTGTCTCTTGCCTTCGGGGGATGAGACACGACGCCGTTCGTAGCGATCGCCATAGTCTGGATAGAAAAACCACCAGATGTCAGGACCGAACCAGAAGCGGGGCATAAATACCATACCACCGCCACCGTGATCACCGCCGCCGGAATCATCGCTGTCGCGGCTGCTATTGACGGCGATGAGAATAGCTGCGATCGCTACAAAAATTAGGACAATGGAAGCAATCAGGATAATCCCGAAGGAAATCCGGATTAGGTAAAACAAAACTTTCCAAATTTTTTCCCACCATTCCTTCAGTCGCAGCCGCAAGAACTTATTGCGGAGAACGGTTCGGAAATTCTTAGGGAAAAGGTAGACTATCTCGCCGGTTTCTGCTACCTGCAAGTGTCCACCGGCGTCGGATGCCAGAGCGAGTAATCCAGCCTGAGCCATGTTGACATTTAACCCAGCTTGGGTTGCTACATCGCCAACTGTGACCCGGTAGCCCAGGTGTTCAACTGCTTGCATGAGGGTGGGATTGGGAGCCATGTGCTTTCCTCAAGGACGAAGGCTACTATCACCAGTATAAAATTTTGGCAAATTCCAGCAGGCAGATTATGAAAACCAGAACTCGCGCGATCGCTCTTAACCTATTCGCTGTTACCATCTGCCACGCTAAACTGAAGCACCGCTTCGCCTTCCTAACGTGGCTGCCCGTTTTTCTATTCTCTCTTCTGGGATTAGCAACACCACTCAAAGCAGCCAATCTGGAACACGTTCAACAGTTGCTAAAAACTAAACAATGTCCTCAATGTGACTTGAGGGGCGCTGAGTTACGAGATATGGACTTAAGAGCAGCTGATTTGAGGCGTGCCGATCTCGCCGGTGCCAATCTCAGTGCTGCTGATTTAAGAGGTGCCAATTTTGGTGGCGCAAATCTAGGCGGTGCCAGCTTTATTAATAGTGACCTCAGCGGTGCTAACTTGAGCGGCGTTAATTTAAATTTAGCGGCGCTGATTAAAGCCAATCTCACAGGCGCTAACCTTGCCGGTTCTGAGTTGACGATGGCGAAGTTACCGGGCGCTGACCTCACCAAGGCTGATTTGCGGGAAACGAATCTGATTAGTGCTGACTTGAGCAATGCCATTCTCAGAGGAACGGACTTGCGAGGGGCGGATTTGCGAAATGCTGATTTTGAGAATGCGCTTCTCGAAGGCGTCCAGCTCAATAGTGCAATTCTCCCAGATGGCACTTTGCATTATTAACCCCAACTATAGTCAAGGGTGCATTAGCCTTACGGCTGAGCGATCGCCAAGCTTTAATTCCGTATATATAAGCGCACAGATTCCTATTCTCTAAATATACACAAGAACTGGTATATTTCTCGTATAAAATAATACCTTTAAAGAAAAAAATACTGAGAAGCTGGGTTGATTGAGGAAAGAATAAAGAATAAGAAAAGCGCGATCGCATTTGTTAATCTCAATTCAGTTGACTCCCAGAGCGCGTTAAATTAGCTTAAAGAGCATGACTGAGCGATAAACTGACAAGGCTACACTATCGCATTAGCGCAGCATTACAGAGGCGGATATGCCAAGAACGCAAAAAAACGATAACTTCATTGACAAGAGCTTCACGGTAATGGCGGATATCATCCTAAAAATCCTGCCTGCCAACAAGAAAGCAAAAGAAGCTTTCATCTACTACCGCGATGGTATGTCAGCGCAGGCAGATGGTGAATACGCTGAAGCTTTAGACAATTACAGGGAAGCTTTAACGCTAGAGGAAGACACTTACGACCGCAGTTATATCCTCTACAATATGGGGCTGATATACGCCAGCAATGGCGATCACGAGCAGGCTTTGGAATATTACCACCAAGCGCTTGACTGTAATCCCCGCCTGCCTCAAGCGTTGAATAATATTGCCGTCATTTACCACTTCCAGGGTGAAAAGATCAAGGAAGATGGAGATCCCGAAGCTGCTGAAGCTTTGTTTGACAAAGCAGGAGAATATTGGAAACAAGCGATTAGTATGGCTCCGAATAACTACATCGAAGCCCAAAATTGGCTCAAAACGACTGGGCGCTCTACGATGGATATCTTCTTTTAGATGACAGGTAATAGGTAATCAGCAAATGAGAAAAAATTACCTACTATCTACTATCAAATGACCAATCACCCATTAGCCATTACCACTGTTATGATTGACCGCGAACAAGTTCGCAAAGTTGCCCATCTGGCTCGCCTAGAACTGACCCCAGAAGAAGAAGCCCAATTTACAACCCAACTAGGCAGTATTTTGGAGTATTTTGAACAATTAAGCGAACTCGATGTCAGTGATGTGCAGCCCACAACACGGGCAATTGATGTCAGCAATGTGACACGCCCTGATGAACTGCAACCTTTTCCCAACCGGGAAGCTATTCTCACAGGTGCCCCAGATCAAGAGGGTGACTTTTTCAAAGTGCCGCAAATCCTCAGCGCTGAGTAAGTTACTCCTCATATTTTGCACCTAAGACCGATGAATTTTAGGTGAAAACCTGAGCCAATAAGTGTAGGGGCAATCTTCCTGGGGTTGCCCTTAATACTCTCAAAGGAGAACTTTATGGGTTTAGGTCTTTTGGTTGATGGAAAGTGGATTAGCGAACGAGAACAAGAAGACTCCCAAGGAAAATTCATTCGCCCATCAACAACCTTCCGCAACAAAATTACATCTGATGGTTCTAGTGGCTTTAAGGCTGAACCGGGTCGCTATCATCTCTATATTTCCTGGGCTTGTCCTTGGGCGCAACGAACCGCAATCATGCGTCAATTGAAGGGATTAGAAGATGTTATCAGTCTCTCAGTTGTGGCACCCGAAATCAATCAAAATAGTTGGGAATTCTCTGAAGAGCCGGGTTGTATTCCCGATACGGTAAACAAGACTCGCTATCTCTGGGAAGTCTATCTCAAAGCAGATTCTAATTACAATGGGCGGGTGACTGTCCCAGTTCTTTGGGATAAAGAAACCGCCACGATTGTGAATAATGAATCCCGCGAGATCATTCGGATGTTTGATACAGAATTCGATGATTTCGCAAAGTCAGATATGAATTTTTATCCAACGGAATTGCAAGAGGCGGTTGATAAGACGATTGATGCAATTTACCAACCGATTAATAATGGCGTTTATCGGGCAGGATTTGCGACTAGCCAAGCCGCCTACGATGAAGCGGTGACGGAACTATTCGATGCTCTGGATCGTTGGGAAAAAGTGTTAGTAAAGCAACGCTATCTGTGCGGAGAAAGCCTCACCGAGGCAGATTGGTGTATGTTCACCACTCTCTTGCGCTTCGATGCCGTTTACTATGTCCACTTCAAGTGCAACTTACGCCGGATTGTGGATTACCCCACTCTCTGGAATTACCTCAAAGACCTCTACCAGGTGCCGGGGGTAAAGGAAACCTGCAACCTTGACCATATCAAACGCCATTACTACAAAAGCCACCCGAAAGTTAATCCCACCAGAATTGTTCCGAAAGGGCCGTCAATTGATTTTGAGGAACCTCATAACCGCGAACAATTATCGCCTAAAGCCAAGGCGATCGCTGTTTGATTCCTCATTTAAAAAGCAAGGTGGATACTACCCACCTTGCTTTTTAATAACTAGGGTGAAAACGCAAATGCTTACAGCATTTGAACTTAAATATCACTTGATAATCCCGATTAAGGATTGAAAGAAGTCAGGGTAAGAGATAGCAGCGGCTTCGGCACGCCCAATCGTGGTAGTGCCTTCTGCATTAAGGGCGGCAATTGCTAAACTCATGGCAATTCGATGGTCGGTGTGACTATCAACATCAGTGCCAATGAGGGAAGTGCCCCCCGTAATTTCTAACCCATCGGGTCTTTCTGTAACCTTGGCACCCATGCGATTGAGCTGAGATGCCATCACGGCAATGCGATCGCTTTCTTTGACCCGCAACTCGGCTGCATCTCGAATGACAGTAGTTCCTTGGGCAAATACTGCCGCTACCGCTAAAATTGGAACCTCATCTATTAGGCGAGGAATTAGATCGCCAGCAATTTCACAAGCCTTAAGGGCACCAGAACGTACTCGCAAATCTGCGACTGGCTCACCCGCGACAATCCGCTGATTTTCCATCTGAATGTCAGCGCCCATCCTCTCCAGAGCTTCCAGAATGCCAGTGCGGGTGGGATTGACCCCTACATTTTCAACACATAACTCCGAACCCGGTACAATCGCCCCAGCAACCAGCCAAAAGGCAGCTGAGCTGATATCCCCAGGCACAACCACCGGCTGCCCTTGCAGCTTGGCTGAGCCAGTAATGGTGACGCTATTGGTTTCTGGATCGATGCTGAGTTCTGCCCCAAAAGCTTTGAGCATCCGTTCGCTGTGGTCGCGGGAGAGGGCGGGTTCGGTAACGGTAGTTTGTCCTTCCACCATCAATCCCGCTAGCAGGATACAAGATTTGACTTGTGCTGAGGCAATGGGGGAGTGATAGTGAATCGGTCGCAGTTGTTGTCCTTGAATTGCCAGAGGCGCTAAAGAGCCGTTCTGACGTCCCCAAATTTGAGCGCCCATCTCTTGTAACGGTTTGACAACGCGGGACATTGGGCGCGATCGCAGCGAACTATCCCCCGTCACCGCAAAAAAACGTCCCGGATGAGAGGCGAGAAGCCCCAGCATCAGCCGCAAGGTAGTACCTGAGTTACCGGCATCCAAGACTGAGGTTGGTTCTTGCAGACAGCCAAGTCCGATGCCCTGAATTCGCACCATTTCCGGATTCAGTTCCGAAATTTCGGCACCCATCGCCCGAAAACAGCTAGCAGTGCTGCGGGGATCTTCTCCCAAGAGGAGTCCCTGAATAGTGGTTTCTCCTTGGGCGATCGCTCCCAACATCAAAGCCCGGTGGGAGATAGATTTATCTCCTGGCACCCGAATGCGTCCCTGCAAGGATAGCCCTGCTGCGGGATTCTGAATGATTAAACGATCCTGATTTTCAGTATTTTCTAGCGTGACAACTGCGGCTGGCATGGAGAGGGACTGGGATGAAGTTGCAAATAGTGATTTTACCAATTGCTGACACTGGCGATGGCACTGGAGTTATAGCAATTCTTGATTGGGTGCGATACATCTGTAGGGGCATGGTAATCAAAAAGCCCCTATCAAACGTTAGAACCGCAGTATATTCCATCCAACTTAGAAGTGCTACAGCAACCACTTCAGTCCCAATCGCTACTTTTGAAAGCCTATTCCTATCTTCTTTTTACCCTTGCCCTTAGATTTTGATTTATTAACCTCTGCCAACGCTTCCTGAAACAAATCATGTAAATGCACTGGCACACTGGCAATCTCCGGTAAATCAGGCTCTAACGGCTTGTTATACTCTTGGAGTAAAGCGTCTAAATCGCGGTCAATTTTCAATTGTGGACGCTGTAATACTGTTTTCAGCAGCTTTTCCATTTGGGCTGGATAAGTTTCGGCCAAGCGATGCCAAATGAAGGCATTAATTGTCGAGTCTTCTAGATACTGGCGAACCAGCTTCTCAGTGTTTTCAATGTTGTTCTGCCAGTCTTCTGCTTCTAGCATTGCCTTGAACCGGCTGTATGTAGGCAGAAATATTTGACCCCAACGAGGATGGGTGAGGGCTGTTAACTGTTCAGCTTTCTTGAGATTTGCAGGCAACTCAACTTTAGGCGTCACCATTTTAGTTGGGTTTTTGCTGTCAAACATCTGAGCGATCGCTTTTGAATCGGCACCTGATTCTTCTGCGGCTGCTTTCATTTCCTCTTCTGTAACCCCAGCTTCTGCGGCTATTTCCGAGAGCGATTTATTTTCATCAATGCCTGCCGCTGCTAAGCGTTTCTTAGTGAGTACCTCCTGAAATTCTTCTATCTTCTTATTCATCTGGTACCCAGGCATTACGACTTCGTCGCTACCAAAAAAGCCTAGAAAATCTTGGTGATATTGTTCTACTGATTGCCACGCCAGTTCTAGAAGTTCTGGGGCATCGCTATAAAGCGACTTGTTGTAATTTTCCTTAAAATTTCCAATTGCCACCGCCAGTTTGGGTTTTCCTAATCTCCCCATTGGGATACAAGGACCAGAAAACATCCAGACGCTATTGGTTACGGGTGCAATGCGAGTGAGTAAAATTTCTCCCTCTTTAAACCGGCTCATCTCCTGCCACGTTAGAAGCGTGTTTGGCTTGACGATGTAGCGCTTAGCGGTCAGCCAGTTCATCAACTCAAAGCCATCTGGTAAGACTTGGAGCGTAGCAAACAAGCCAATGAAGCTGCACCGCCAGCTACTGACTAAGTTGCGATCGTTTTCAGACAATTCTGGCTGGCTCTCCAGAAACAAATCCAAAACGTCTTTATCCCCATGCCCTACTTTTCCTTCAGTCAAGAAGGTATCAATGATTAAGTCTCTTTGAGCAATATCCTGACGCTCTCGGTGTGGCTGAGCAGCGGCATAAGCTTCTAGCGATTGCGCCAGCTCTCCTTCCGCCTCCAAGACAAACTCAATTAAGGCTTGTTTTAATTCATGCGATCGCTCTAATATGGCATCCACAGCTCAATCTCTCATTCAACAATTCTAGGTTAAAGGTTATTCAAAAAATTAAGCAAAAGTATTTAGCCCCCAAGACAATAAAGCAAAAAAGCTCCCTTGCATGATTCGGCAAGAGAGCTTTTTGATAATTAACCTGGCACTGAGCTATTTTCCCAGGCAGTCACCCGCCGAGTATCTTCGCCGCAGTTGCGTTTCACCTCCGAGTTCGGGATGGAGTCGGTGTGGTTCCACAA
>NZ_JACJTV010000043.1 GCF_014698845.1 Coleofasciculus sp. FACHB-1120
TGATTCTGTTTACCTCGCTTTTTCCCATTCTTACGGATATGAGTGGAACCACACTCAGGACATTGCATCAAGAACAACCTCAATTCATACTTCTATTCTGCAACGCCGAAATGTTAATCATGCTGCATCTCTTGCCTCAAAACATTGCTGTATCAGTTCATCAATGTGTTCAAGCAATGTGTTCAAGCAATGCGTTCAAATTGCATTAGTTTTCCTGTACTTTTTCATGACTTAATTGGGTTCCTTGGGGTTGAAATTCTGCCCAGCGTCGTTGCACCTGCTCGTAACAGTCGGAGGGGGAAATTGCCAGGTTTTGCAGTAGATTGATATTGATTGCGCCGTTGCCGATGACCAGAACCACGATCGCCTGAGTCGGGTCATAGGTAGCGATCGCTCTTAATAACGGGGTGACTGCCTCTGGCGATTGTTTGAGCGCGTGCAGATATTTGTGCAGATACTCTGCTACCTGTGCTTCAGGGATGAATGCTCGATCGAAGGTTACAGTATCGAGGCTCCAATCAATGGTGGGAGGAATAGCATCCACAACATCACAAACCACCATTCCTCGTCCCTCATTCTTGTAGCCCATCCAGGCAGTATATCCAAGGAGCAAAATATTTTGATGAATAAATCGGTTCTGCCAATAGCCAGAGTATCCTTGCCAGAGATCATTGGATAGTCGCATCAGCTTCCTCCCGAAGTACCTTTGCTGCTTCTACCCTGTGCTTTAAGGCAGGAATCACTTCTTCCCAGCAAAAGGCTTCCAACGCCTTTTTACCAATCCGATGTTTATCAATCCGATGTTTATCAATCCGGTGTTTACCAATCCGATGTTTAGCAATCTGGGGGTATCCCAGCGTTGCAGTTAAAATACTCATTGTTTCCTTTCTAAAATGTCAAAAATTAACCTTGGGTAACTTCGGTAAGTGTAGTTTCTGTCAATGGTGATAATGAGTGCCTTCGGACTGCACGAAACATCCCAAATCGGCAAAGTCCGGTGCCAAATGCCAGCCGCATCAGCAAAATCGTGGGAACTTCTCGCACAGACTTGATGAAGCCAGAAACTCCGTACTTCATCCATCCCTGTGGGTGAACGATACCCTGCCAAATCGTATCGAGCCAGGATGGTAGAGTCTGTTCTGTCCAGTCTGCGGCGATCGCGTCTCCCTCAACGAATCCTGTTGCCTCTAAAAGCTCGGTAAACCCTTCAATGCTGGCAAATGCGGGATGTGACCACTGATCGAGCAGTTGCTGCATTACGGGTTTTTCCCAAAAATTCAGCGGCTTTTGTCGGTCGTCTCGCTGATTCCAGTCAGCAACCACTAGCACGCCACCGGGTTTGATTACCCGCATTAACTCTTTAGCAAAAACCGCTTTGTCGGGCATATGGGGACCCGCTTCGATTGACCAGACAACATCAAAACTGGCATCTGGGAACGACAGTGCCATCGCATCATCAACTTGAAACTGCACATTCAGGTCTTTGGGAGTAAGTTCCTGGGCGCGTTTGACCTGTTGAGGGCTGATGGTAATTCCGGTGACATCAAACTTATAGTCCTTTGCCAGAATGCGGCTACTACCACCAATCCCACAGCCCACATCTAAGACAGTAGTGCCAGCAGGTCGCCGATCTAAACCACCCCAACGCACCATTTCATGGATAAAGTCTTCCTTTGCTTTGAGAAAATCCTTACGCTGTGGAGGAGAGCCATAGTGTCCCAGATGAATGTGTTCGCCCCAATAAAACTCTAAAATGCCGTCTTCTGTCCATTGATCGTAGGACTGAGCCACAGAATCAGCAGATTGATACCGACGAGCAGTGAGAAGATAGAATGCAAACCCTACGATCAGCAGTGTAAGGGGAATACCAAGTAGAAAAATTGAATTCATCAGAATTAAGCCTCAACATTTTTGATCATCTTTGATCATCGTTTTCCCCCTCTCAGTTCTGTCTCTAAAGCGATGGATTGGCTTGCTTGACGAAAGGATGCAATCGAGACAAGGTAATTGGTGGCAGAATCCCACAGGATAAATTTGGAGCAACCAACCATATCGCCGAGCCGAATCGTTTTTGCTTTTGAGAGGAGGTGAATATTTTCATGATGACAAGCTTTGAGATTGTAATTAGGGATTCGTTCAGAAAGATGATGAATGTTATGGTAGCCGATGTCTGCGGTAAACCACTTCAGAATTGTCGGCAACTCTAGATAACTGCTGCCCTCAATCGCTCCTAGCAAATAGTCCCAACCTTCTGTCTTGTGAGCATAAGCGCCATCAAAAATGTGCTGCACAAAGAAGACCCAGATGAAGATTGCCGCCGAAAGCGTTAGCGCGATCGCATAAACGCTAAAAAAGAACCGAAAACCAAGTAGATAGCCCAGAAAAATGCAGCCGCCGATTACACAAATATTATTGAAGAGTAGATCCCAGAACTCAGTCGCTGTATACCAGTGCTTAGACTTATGTGAAGAGAAGATTTCCGGTAAACCCATACCAGGCTTTGTTCGCCAGCAAGTCAACAAATGACTCATGAAATCATAAGCCCCAGCGATTAGGGCAAGTCTGGGCTTAATCGCGAGGTAGAAAAAGCCTCCAGGGAAAGCCATTAAGGGATGTCGCAGTAATTCATAGAGTCTTTGGTCAAATGAATTGAGTTTAGAAAACTCTTCTGTAGAGAGAAAATCCGCAACACCACGGTACTGCTCCCAATTCCCGTTGGTTTTGTGATGGTAGGAATGGTCTCTTGACCAACCGTACTGAGGCATGGCGTTAATCACACCCAACACAAAACCAATGACCCGATTGACCCGTTTTGAGCGAAAAAGTGAATAATGTCCGCAATCATGCATCAAAGAAAAACAGCGGAGTGAAAAGAGAACGATCAGAACGATAATAGGTGGTAGTAACCATAAGGAAATAGCAGTGGCTTTGACAGCTAAAACCCATAAAAGAACATAAGGAACAACTGTATTGAGGATTTGATAAGTTGCTCGTAAGTCGTTACTCTTCATGTAGGGAGTAAGGACAAAATCTGACTTTTTAATCGTGGTTTCCATTTAGTAAATGCGCTTTTGTGAACAACTTTGAAACAATCAGTCAAACCGATTCCTCAAGTCCCTACGGAAATTCCCTAAGGACGAGAGGCTGCCGTTCGTGCAACGTTGCGAGGCAAATGATTTAAATCAGATGACGAATTCAAATCAGATGGCTACACGTTTAATGAGCAATTGATGATGTGCTGGGTTTCTCCACCTGAATGAGCAGTCAGCGCCATCAGCGGAGAGTACGCCGCTGATGGCGCTGATGGTTCAGTACAAAGACTGTGTAGAGAGCAAAAAGCGCGATCGCCCAAACCACTTCTCGCCCAAAAATCCTTAGGAACACCTCAGCCGTTAAACCGTGCATTTCCACCCATTGATTGACCAGCAGAGTGCCGCTTTGATATACGGTAAAACCCAGCAACAGCGCCATTCCCAGCCATAGGCTTTGTCCTAGCCAACTGCGGTGGCTAAACTTCGGCTGTATTGAGGCGATCAAGGCAACTGCAATAGTCCCCATTCCCATCGATACGCCCCACAAAAGCGCGATCGCATTCAGAGGATAGTTCCGAATGGTGAAACCGTAAAATTGGTTAACCCACCAGATTAACAAAGCAGAAACAACCGCTTGTCTCCGGCTAAGGGTAATTCCCGCCACTGTTGCCAAACTAACCAACGGTGCATGAGGAGAGATGAGACAACTTGCACTACCAATGGCAAGCAAGCAATATTGCCACTGCTTGCTCGCGGCTACAGCTTGACACCCCACTTCCCAATCCAACGCGAAAAAAGCTTTTAGACATTATCTGTACCTCGCAGATAGAAGTAAGTATGAACAACGATCGGCGGGCATTCTGACTCAGAAAGCGAACTGCTTTCATTACAGTTGCGGGACAGCGCCAGATTTACACTGGACTTTCCCCCTTGCGTTTGATGGCTGCTCCCCATCAGAACCGATATCTCATTAAAGAGTAGCATGACCTGAGAAGAGCCGCAAAATCATGACGGTTCTATGGATGAGGGACGGAAAATGTGGATGAATCGCTAACATGGGTTGACTTCAAGCAGCCGTAACGTAGGCTTTCCCAGCTTGGGACTCCTCAACCGACAGAAGGCGATCTCTTAAATATTTACCTTTTGCTCCAGCATGACTGGAACTTATGGAACGATGTTAAACAGCCTCAGCTTGTGTAGATTTTATTGAAGATTTTTGTCGAGTAGATAAAAGAAACGCTTCTCAAGAGGCAGGTAATTGCTCCTAATCCAAATTAAGGCGACACCAATTCTGAATAATTAATCTGATTTGATATCAGTTAAATTTCGTATTAATTTCGCATTCAAGTAGATAAATTAAAATATTCAACCGGCAAATTTTTAACTATAAAACTAATTGCTGTTGGTACATCATTAACAACTGCAATAATCTGTTGATAATTACTAGGAGCCAATACTTCATACTGCCCCTTTCCGGTGGGTACAGCAGCAGGGCAATCATACCAAAATGGCGCTTCAGTATATCTGCTGAAACCTAGACAATAATGGCTGGTATACGGATAAAGTTGACCCAGCACTGAGTGTTTTCTGGCAGTTTGAATAAGATTAACTAAATCGTACACAGAACGGTGTGACTCAACCATGCGGGTTCGGATGATGGGTGGCATTTGATTGTTTTCCCAGGTTTGCTCTGTATATTGCCAGCGCTGCTCGTGTTTTTGCAAAATCTCTTGCCACCGCTGTTCAAGTTCCTGCCATTTATGTTCAACATACTCATTCGTTGATGTTTTTGTAGAGATGGCACTGGTTGATGCTTGAGGCGTCTTGCTGCTAGCGCTAACGCTCAGTAACAAGAGGCTGCAAACAGTGGCTGAGCCATACACAATAAACTCCCGCCGATTGTATTTTTCCACGGTACAACTTACTCTCTTTAGGCTATATATTTAGTAAGCCCAAATCTTCGATTAAAATTACGATTCCCGCCGATTCCCCCCAATCAATTCGCTGTCTACAAAAGTTTTAATAATGTAATCAACTGATAGGGTGGTTTCCTCTTTGGCGGGGACTTCGACTTGCCAGCGATAACCGCCTTTGATGGGGGAGTTACGTTCTTGTTGTTCGTATTTTTCCCAAGGTGGCGAGACGCGATCGCAATGGATATCTACTTTGGCTCCTTCTTGGGGAATGGGGAGTCTTTCCCGTACTTCAATTTTGGCAACTCTTGGTAGATAGTTGTTAATATCGATTTTAATTTTGTGGCGCAGTTCGTTGAATGAGACGATGGTTTCGCCGGAACGAACTTCTTCATAAACGGTGTTTCGAGAAACTTTGATGGCTTGTTCCACTCCTAGCCCTAATTCCATCTGTGCTTTTGGTGGAACTGTGGCAATATTTGTAGATAAGATGTATTCGCCATCGACGTAGACATCCGCAGGACCAGCGAGTAAAGGTGCTTGTAAGGGATTACGGAGTTGGGCAATTCTGAAGACGTTGGTATCTTCGCGGGGAACGACGATGTAACGCAAATCTATATCTGTACTGTTGCTAGTTAGCGCGACGGAGTGAAATTGCACGTCAGAGGGGACATCAATTCGTCCATCGGCGCTGTAGGCGTAGTCGAAGGAACCTGCAACGTCTCGCACATGGATACCACCGGGAGGAAGCATCATCCACAGGCATTTTTGGGCGTTATCAAAAGCCTCTTGCACTACCTGAATGACGTTGAAGGTGACAACAACTTTCTGCCGTTGGAGGATTTCTAGATATATTTCCTCTCTTTGCTCTATTGTCAATTTACCGCGATGCGCTGGATCGTTTGCTGCGCCCATTCGCATGAGACCATATGCAAGTAAATCGGTTACAGAATTCTCATCTGTAGTATCCTCCAGGTTCTGCCTCCTTCGACGCTGGAGAGATTCCGGTGCTGCTGGTGGGGCAGCTGCCGATCGTTTCAATGCTTTGTGGGTCGCTAGTCGCTCTCCTAGGGAACGGGATTCTACTTGCGGTGCCAGTGATGCCTCCACATCCTCATAGTCTGCACAAGGCGCTGCTGCTGGCATAGCCATCGCCATACCATAACTGAGGTGCATTTCAGAGCGCTCCTGCGCCATCAGATCGGGTAAGGGTGGGACTGAAGGAGCGTTGTTTAAGAAATTCGCGATCGCGCTTTGTGACGACACAGCAGCTAAAGCGGCCTGTTCCTGCTCATCGTAGTCCTCAAAAAGAATCTCTGCACCAATTGGGGGACGACGCCAGCCTGATTTTCTCATTGCTGGTTGCACTCGTCCTAGCCGCAATGAGGGCAATTCCGGCAACTCACACCAACCCATCGGTTCAGCAGTGGAAAGTTCCAATCTTACCCCCGTCCAATCTTCACCTGTGCGCTGACAAATCAACGCCCTGACGGTAATGCTGGCACTAGATTCCGCACTATTTAGACGGCAAACATAAGTCGGTGTCCAACGCGCACCGGGGACGAAATACTCAATCACTAAGCGTGAAAAACCTAACCCCTCTTCCCCCTTTTTAACAAGAGAAAGAGGGGAATTTTGACTTTGCTCTCCTACAAGGACAGGAGTAGAGGGAGTTAACTCTTCATAACTCAAACGGACAATGATCGTCTTGCGAAGCTCATTTGGTCTAGCATTTCTGGCGGTGGACGCAATCGCCTGCTTGTGTTGCAAATCGGCAAGATATTCCTGAGCAAGACGCAATTTTTCCAAATTTTCCCGCTTTTCCTGGATTCGGGCGCGGATTTGTTCGTCGCTGAAGTTTGCCAAGGCAAGTCTAGCGTTCATTGGCGAAGGCGGTGGCGCTTTCCCTGGTTCAGCTTCGGGGCGATTGGGTATTTTTAGATTATTGAGGATGGCGATCTCATTTTCGATGAGGGCGATCGCGTCCTCAATGCGTTGTACCTCAGCCGCCGCTGCACGCAATTCCTCATCAGGTGGTGGGTTTTGTGTCTCTTGCGGTGGAGGAACGGCTAAACCAATGCGAACATCTGAGGCAATGGGAGACGGGATTTGCGTCTCTACATCAACCCTCACCCGGACGCTGCTATCGTCTAGCGCCAGAGGCAATCCCGGTATCTCAACGTGTTCTGGCAGTTCCCCAGCGTTCAGCGGTAACTCAGCAATCCGAGTTACAGTGGCACCACCAGCGTAGACTTTAACTGTGTCAATCCGAGAAGCTAGTTCTTGCATCGCCATGATATTCGCGCTGAGTTACTGCCTATAGATCCAGTAAGGCACAGGGGAAGAAGCGATCGCAAGTAACTCCCTTAAAAATTTAAAAATAAAAGATATACTTTAAACTTTTTGATTTTAGATTTCTAATTTTCCGCTGTTGTCCAAGGGAGTGTAAACCAAAAAGTAGAGCCGTGATTCGGGCGACTTGTCACTCCAATTTCTCCACCGTGAGCGGTAATAATTTGCCGGCAGAGATACAATTTTAACCCGATGTTAGTCGAGCAGCGAGCTTGAGGATCGCGGACTAAGAGATTGAATAGGCGATCGCACTCTAATTGACCCATGTCTACACCATTATTTTCGATGGTAAAGCGGATCATCTGCTTATCAACTTTTGCTTTTAAGGTCAACTTCAACCCAGGTGAATTTTGCTTCAAAGCATAGGTTAATACATTTTCAAAAAGCCGCTGAAGCTGATATGGATCGACCATTACTAAGGGTAAATTTGCCGCCATCATATTTTTGATGGTTGCTTGATTTTCCGCTAGCGTGGGTTTAAAGTCTCGGAGAATCGCTGGAACCAGTGTATTTAATTGAACCAACTCTCGCTGAAGGATGAGTCCTTTGTTTTCGGTGGTATTCGTTTCGATTAATGATTTAATCATGCTCAGTTGGCGTTCGTTGCCTTGAATCATTCTCTCTATCAGAGAGCGCGGAACTGTCACTTTTTCTTCTGGCGATCCCAGCAGATTATTTAATACCATGATAGTGCCCTGAACCGAGGTACGAAGGTCGTGAGAAACTGTATGTAAAACAACGTCTTTAATCCGATTCAGCTCTTGCAGTTCCTGCATTTTCTGCTGTAGCAGAGCGGTACGTTCTTCTACTTGGCATTCCAGATTGGCATTCAGCGCTTGTACTTGTTGCAAGAGAGAAGATTGCTGAATTGCGATCGCTACCTGTACTCCCAGTTGAGCGAGCAAGTCAATTTCACACTGCTGCCACTCCCGTGGTGCAGAGCATTGATTGGCAATTAAAATGCCATAAAGTTTGTCTCCTAGCATAATTGGGACACCAATGCCCGCTTTAACTTGATATCGATTGTGGTACTCAGCGATAAATGCAGATTTCTCTACTTTCGTTGTATCGTTGACAACTCGGATGCGATCGAGTTCAAATATCTGTTTAATTTCCTTGTAAGCAATATTCTCTGTAACCCAACCCAAAATTGACGGAAAATTAGGATCTACCGACTCTGCTACGGCTGTGCCTTGCCCCTTTTCATCAAAGTAACTAATAAAGACGCGATCCGCGTGCAAAAACTGCCTAACTTCTTCAACGGTAGT
Organism: Coleofasciculus sp. FACHB-1120; assembly: GCF_014698845.1. NCBI lineage: Bacteria > Bacillati > Cyanobacteriota > Cyanophyceae > Coleofasciculales > Coleofasciculaceae > Coleofasciculus > Coleofasciculus sp. FACHB-1120. The sequence continues at coordinate 8,566 of NZ_JACJTV010000043.1, forward strand.
GTTTAGAATTTCCTTCAGATCGAGCGATCGCCTAATTCGCAAAGCAATCTCGTAAATCAAGCGATCGCGTTCGGCGGCGGCGCTAACCAAACTTTCAGCAGCTTTGCGCTCAGTAATATCACTTCTTACAGAAACTATGTATGATTCACCATTAATGTTGACAATTTCTGCTGAAAATAAATAGATTCCTACCTCACCAGATTTCTTGCGAAACTCAAATTCCTGATTACGAATCGCTCCTTGTTCCAGCAAAGTCTGTTGCATTCTCATGCGGTCTTCTGGATTCACCCAAGCATTGATTTCAATTGAGGTACGACCAATAATTTCTTCTCGTTTGTAATTGCTAAGGCGGAGAAAGCTATCATTGACATCAATATAACGCCCATCATTGAGTGTTGTGATACTCATAGCATCAGGGCTATAACGAAACGCTATAGAAAATTTTTGCTCTGAAAGTAAGAGTGCCTCATCATGAATCTTGCGCTCGGTAATATCTATCAGTAAACCATTCCAATAAATGTCGTCATTTCCTTGCAAAATAGGTCGAGCCGCCGTTTGCATCCACTTTATTTCGCCTGATTTGGTAATCACACGACCTTCCCATATCCAAGGTTGGAGATTAGCTGCTGAAATCAGTAATGACTGTTCATAAGCTTCCCGCTCGTCTGGATGGATCAGGCTCCATAATTGAGTCAGGTTGGTATAAGCTGAATAAGGCGCTAATTCTAAAAATTCTTGACAGCCAGAATGGGCAAATAGTAACCAGCGGGAATCATCGCGATTGAGGAGCTGAAAAATAATTCCCAACTTGTTAGCTGCTACTTTTTCAAGTTTTGGATCGCTTTGTGGTAGTAAAATTTCTGCGGGCAAAAGATTTTCCCAGGAATGGGCAATTGGCGACTGAAAATCTGCATCAACTTGTGTTTGAGTCTGGCTGACTATTTTTTCAACACTTTCTTCCTCCAAATTCAGTAGCTGTTTTAACTGTTCAAAAGCTGCTTCATCTCGACAGCAAGCCCGTAAAGCTTGTAAATAATTTAAATCAGAAACCATGCCCCTCCTGGATATATAATGATGTTGAAAACCTGATTGATGAGAAGCAAGTGATTGAGTTCCCTGAGCCAAGAATTTCTTTTTCAACATTGCACTCACCCTTTATTTCCAGTATTATTCAGTCTTATTCCAAGTTACAATAAGCACTGGCGATCGCCTTCGTGCAGGTGACTCACCCGATTGGGTGATTTTTAGTGATTGGTCATTAGTCAGTGGTAACGCAATAATGACGATGAACTAACCAGATTTTTCTACCTCTGGTGAGGTTGCTAAAGGTAATGTGAACCAGAAAGTTGCTCCAGTTCCGGGGGCGCTAATGGCACCAATTTGTCCTCCATGAGCGGTGATGATTTGCCGACAAAGATATAACCCTAGACCGATGCCAGCAGAACGGGCGTGATTGCCTCGGACATAACGATCGAAAAGGCGATCGCACGCTTCTGGATTCATCCCGATGCCGTTATCAGCAACGGTGCAATGGATCATCTCTTCTTCTACAAGGGCTTCCAAGGTGATGCGAAGTCCGGGTGGGTTATGGTTCAGCGCATTAGTGAGCAAATTTTCAAAAACTCGCCTCAGCTGCAATGGATCGGCTGTCACGCCCGGTAAATCGTAGGGAACTCGATTTATCAGCGACGCTTGATGTTTTGATAGCAGCGGTTCTAAGTCTTCTGCGATCGCTTGAATCAACGTACTCAGTTCTACAAACTCATATTGGAGGACAACGCCGCGAACTTCGCTGGAATGCGCTTCGAGGAGAGAGTTAATTAAACCCAGTTGGCGATCGCTACTCTGAATCATCCGCTCTAAAATTGAGCGCGAAATGGGAATCGTGTCGCCCACTTTATTTAACAAGTTATTCATTACCAAAGACATTCCCATAATTGGCGTGCGAAGATCGTGAGAAACTGCATGAAGAAACTCATCTTTGAGTTCGTTCAGCTCTTTGAGTTCCTCCATTTTTTGAATGAGTTGGGCAGTGCGCGTCTCAACTTGACGTTCCAAACTAGCATTTAGATCCTGTACTTGTTGATAGAGTTTCGCTTGCTGAATGGCGATTGTCACTTGAGTTGACAGTGATGAAAGCAAATCAATTTCCAATTGCTTCCAGTCACGCGGGTTTGTACATTGATCGACCATTAAGATTCCCCACGCCTCGTCATTCAGAAGAATTGGTACAGCCAGATAAGCTTTGATATGATAATTGGAAAAATCTTGAGAAATAGCTGAAGAAAGTTCTATTTGAGAAGTATCTTTAACAACGTGGATACTTTTATTCTCAAACATCGCTCTGATTTGTTGCATATGTTCTTCATCTGTGGGACTCCATCCCAAAACAGGACGCCAAGGGGGAGCGACCGATTCCGCAACTACCTCAAAATTGCTATAAATACGACTGATAAAAACCCGATCTGCTAACAGAAAATTTCGGACTTCTATCACGGTAGTATCTAGAATTTGCTGAATATCGAGTGATTGTCGAATGCGGAGTGCCATCGCGCCCGACAAGCGATCGCGCTCCGCCGAGAGTAACAGCGCCTCTTCTGCACGCTGGCGCTCGGTAATATCAATTCCTAACCCAAAGAAGAAGTCAAGTTCCCCATTTTCTTTGGCAACTGACCTACCGTGCCATTCTACTAGCAGTTTTTCGCCTTGTTTGGTAAGAACGTAGTTGTTTTGCTGAGGCAGTTGCTGTAGTTGGATGACACGCTCAAAGACCTCAGAAACGATTGCGCGATCGCTTTGGGGAATAAAAGTCGAAAGATAATCAGTTCCTAAAACCTCCTCAAAGGTATAACCAAGAGCGTGAAGCATTGCGTCATTCATCATCCTGACGGTACCATCCGGATTGATAGCCACAAAAAAAGCTGGAGAAGTTTGAACAATCGTGGTGTTAAAGTCTCTTTCTTGGCGTAGTTTCTCCTCTGCTTGCTTCCAATCGGTAATGTCTTGCGTCATTACCATTGCCGCAAAAATTTCTCCGCCTTCATTTTTGACGGGAAGTGCGTGCAAAAGATAGATCCGTGAACCGGAGCGATCGCTATCAGGCGAATTGTTGTAAGGCACTTCAATTACAGTAGCTTTTCCTGCCAGCGCCGCACGATAAGTCGGCTCTAACAATTCGCAAGTTTCACAAGGTAATGTTTCGCAAAGCATCCTTCCTTCTAACAACTCTTTAGAAAGACCAATCGCAGCTAATCCTGCACCTTCAGCAATCGTGTAACGGAGGTCTTGATCGAGCAAGAAAACTGCGCCGTTTGGAAAGTTTCTTGCAAGCGTGCGGTATAATTCCTCGCTTCGCGTGAGTGCCTCTTCCACTCGTTTTCGTTCCGTGATATCTATCCCAATACTGATAATGTAATTAACTGAGTTATCGGTATCAACGAGAACTGTATTCGACCAAGCAATCGGTCGTCGGCTTCCATTTTTCGTTACCCAGTAGTTTTCATACGTGCTAGGCAACTCACCAGATTGGAGAGATTTAAAAAGATTTTTGCCAGGTTCCACTTCTTCCGGAATTAAAAATAAATCCCAGAAATACTTGTCCTTAACTTCTTCAAATGAGTATTGAGTTGTTTCCTCGCAAGCGCGATTAAAACGGATGATTCGCCCTTGGGAATCGAGAACCACTACTAAAGCACCAGCCGTATCAAGGATGGCAGAAACAAAATTTCGTTCCTTCCTCAAATCTTTAATTAGCCCCCGCAATTGAGCCGTCATTTCATTAAAAGTGGTCGCCAATACCCCCAACTCATTGCCTTGTATAACCGTCACTTGCGTATCCAAATTCCCTCCACTAATTTGGGCTGCTGCTTTTGTTAACCGCTGCAAAGGTAATACAATTTGCCGAGAGAAGAACCAACCCAGCTCAGTCGCTACAAGTATCGCCCCGCTCAATGCTATACCCATCACCAAAAGCATTTTTCGCACTGGAGCGTAGGCTTCAAGGGTGGGTAGTTCTACCACTACCTTCCAGCGTCCATTACGGATAGTAGAAATGGCTCCCACGACCTCAACACCTCGCAAACCTTGATAAGTAGTCAGCCGTCTTGCACCATTTAATTTAGTTATTTTTTGGATAAATTGGTAGCCAGAAAGGTCTTTAAGATTAAACTTTTCAGGAGATTCTCCTTTTTCAGCGATTAAATAATTACGGTTGTCTATCGCATAAGCATAACCCGTCTTACCTACCCTAGTTTGGGAGAGAACATTCCAGAGAAATTTTAAATTTATCCAAGCCATTAAAACACCATTAATTTCATCCTGTTGGTTGCGAATGGGCACGGCTAAGATAACTGTCTGCAAGCGAGTTTTAGGGTCAATTCTAACGGGACTGACAAAATCTTCCTGTTGTCTAAAAGCTTGTAAAAAAGATGTAGAAGTTTCTTCTTGATAGAAAATTGCCTTACCATAAGGTGAAGAGAAGGAAACAATTTCACCCTTATTATTAAAAACTGCCACTGTTTCATAAGCACTATTGTGGCGGGTTAACGCTTCCAGAAATCTATCTTGAATCTCAGGCGAAAGATCGGTCAATCCTGGCACTCTCGCTAAATAGCTTAGTTTCCGCTGTAAGTCATCCAAGTAAGCATTGATTTCCCCAGCAGCCGCATGACTACGCTCTTGTTGGGCAATTTCTACTTGTTGCAATTGAGCTTGAAAGCTTAGATAGATTAAAATTCCCGAAGTGAGCAATAACGTTAAAACGACTAGCAAGACTAGACCGTATCTCAGCTGATTTGCAATTGAAAAAAGCCAAGATAGGGGTAAATTCATCCCTGTATTAGCTTGATGCGAAGCACTATTGCGATTTTTTTTGTTCATCGTGCCTCCTAGCGCAGAAACTTGCACCTGCTGATTGCCTATTGTTTTAAACCTCTAGAGAATCAATGTAAATTTCCTCTAGGGCGAAACATCTATTTTGCCAGTGATGATATCTTGCTTGACAGAATCGACGAAAGCTTCTTGATCTAGAGTTAACGAGCCATAAAAAGGAGCTAAATCTTGAACTTCCTCTAGCAGCCCAAACTTGTATTGTTTGCCTTCCCATCGCCCCTGTTGTACCAAGGTTGCTCCCTCCAGCATTAACATTGGCACCTGCTGGACAACGCTGGTAACAATCGTTTTTGGAGCCAGTTTGTGCCGATTTTCAATTCCATTGATGGCATGTATCCAGCCGATAACATAAACACCCTTACTTTGGGCAGCTACTTTAATAACACCTATATTGGCTCTATCGGCATCAACAACTAAAACATCAGTTCCCGCCGCAACTTGCTCCTGGGCAATTTTTCTAGCTTTGTCTGCATCTGACCAACTGTTAACCCACTTGATAGAAACTGTACTGTCCAGTTTCGTTGCCAGGACACCCCGTTTAAATAAGGTAGCCTCTTCTTCCATTACTGGGTAGGCTTGACCGCCAATAAAGGCAACTTTTTTGGTTTTGGTTTTTAGTCCAGCAACAACCCCAGTTAGATAACCCACTTCCCCACTGCGAAACGCCAAAGCACCCACGTTTTTATTGTTACCGGCATAACTACTCATGACTGCAAATTTAGTGCGGGGAAAATCTTTTGCGACTCTTTCGGCAGCGTCGCGGTATTCATCACCATGACTGATGAGAAAATCAAAACTTTTTTTTGCATATTCACGAAAGGTTTTCTCACCATCGGCTTCAGGAACGCTAGCACTATAAGCCACCTCAGCTCCAAGTTCTTTTTCGATTAATTTCAACCCTTCATAACCTGATTGATTCCAACCTTTGTCATCTATAGGGCCGGGAAAAAGCATCGCTACTTTAAAAGTCCCGGCTTTTCCACTCTCAGGTTTAGGTGTAATCTTGCTTCCAGTTGCACCACAGGCCACCAGAAAAAAAATTAAAACTAGGCAAATAGTTTTTTTGGTCATGGATAGTGGTAGTGGGTCATGGGTGGTGGGTAGTGGGTAAGAATGACCGCCTATTACCTACTACCTCTTGACTAAGGACTCAGGACTACTAAGACACCAAAAGGATTTTGCTTCTAGATTCTATCTACTTTCATCCAATTAGGCTACACTTGTGCAGAAGGAAATCATTTTTTCCGGAAAATGTTTCTCCTATTCAGAAGCCTTTTTTATTGACAAACTTTAAGTAAAGCAGTTTATAAAATATTAATTAAATTTTATTTTGGCTATTTTTACTATTAATTCATAGGTTGTTGCCTTACGGGGAATCTCAACTAATTTATCCTAATAACACTTAAATTTGTGATACTACTTTTCAAATTCCGAAAAAATAGCCTTGAAGAACTTCAAATCAGTATCAGCCCTGCTTTAAACTAAAAGAATGTATGGAAATGATGTGATTGAGGAGAGTTTTAGCAGGCGTCAGGAATGTGAAAGTTTATTTTTTTAAGTTGAACTTAGCGTTACATTGATTCTTTTTTGTAATATCAATTCCGAGAAAATCCCGGCTATATTCCAAGCATCGTCTCCGCCTCTATGGTGAGTTCCTTCAAGGGGAAGATTCAGTAATTCTAATGCCATATCCATACCAATTTCATATGGCAAGGCATGAATAATCCCAAAAAGGGTTTTGATATTGATATGTCGGGTTCCGAAAGGATAACTGATATGGCAAGATTGACATTGTTTTTCAAATTGTCGTCGGTCGTAGTCGCCGTAGCTTGCCCAAACTCTATCTTTGGATAAATATTTTTTCTTTAAAATTGAACAGGCAGATTCAAAAGAAATACCTAAATTAACTTGTGCTTGGGTTAATGTGGTGAGATTGGTGCAAAATTCACTAACTCGGGAACGTTCGGGTTTTACGAGGATACTTTCTTTTTCCAAACGCTCTCCCGTAGCAATATCAATTGGACAAATCCCCATTTCGATGATTTCGGTTTCTTGTCCAGTGGGTGGGTTTCCTTCCCAGCAAGTTGATTCAATATCAACCACAAGGATTTGGTCTAATCTCTTAGCCATTTTGGAGTGACTTTTTGTTTGGTGTGGACACCCCGTAGAGGTGCCTCTACGGGTGTTGGTAATTTGAAATAATTAGTTGGTCAATTCGGCGCGAAGTTGATTGACAACTCGGCTTAGGGCTACTGAATGGGAGGCTTTGAAGAGGATGCGATCGCCTTCTTGCACCATTTCTTTCAAACGCTCTACCACAGCCTGATGCGTCGAAAAGCACTCAGCGGGTAAAGGAGCAGCACCCAGAGCGATCGCTTCGGCTTCTTTGTCATCTACCAACACCAGCAAAGCGTCTAGATTCAACCGCCGCGCCGCTTCTCCAACTGCAAAGTGGAATTGGGGCGATCGCTCTCCCAATTCCTTCATCGTCCCCAGAACCGCAATATGCCTTTTTCCTGGCGTTTGTGCCAACAATTGCAGCGCCGCCAGCATTGACTCTAGTCCAGCATTGTAAGTTTCATCCAAAATGGCAACATCGTTGGGCAAATCGTAGCGCTGCGCCCTTCCAGAAGGGAGATTCACCGACAAACCGGCGGTTAACGATTTCCAGTCAACCTGGAGAACTTTAGCTACCGCCAAGGCTGCCAGAAAATTAGATGCATTATGACGCCCCGGTAGTGGTAACGGCAGATGAACTCCTTCGACGCACAATGTCTCGTTATCAATCAATTCCCCGCGCAAATCTCCCCCTTCCAAGCCGTAGGTAATGGTTTGCCCTTGCCAAACTGTTGCCGCAGTTTCCATTAACAAGCGGTTGTCGTGATTCAGAACCGCGATGCTAGTGGAAGGCATTTCGGCAAGTAATTCGCATTTCGCTTGCGCGATCGCTTCCTCAGAACCCAGCCGCCCAATATGCGCGGTTCCCACATTCGTAATTACCGCTACAGAAGGATGTGCAATTTGTGTTAATAGCGCAATCTCACCCCTAGCACGCATTGCCATTTCAATCACAGCATAGTTATGCATTGATGAAAGTTCTAATAGTGTTTTGGGAACACCGATTTCGTTGTTGTAATTTGCCTGAGTTTTAAGAATGTCTCCCTTTGTTGACAAAACTGCTGCGATTAATTCCTTGGTAGTGGTTTTACCTACGGAGCCAGTTACCGCGATTACGGGGATGTCGAACTGCAAGCGCCACCAATGCGCGATTGTCTGATATGCCTTTAAGGTATCTTCTAAGTACAAATGCGGGATAGGCCCCGGCAACGGGTGATCGGTAATGGCTGCGATCGCTCCTTTTTCGAGAGCCGTTTCCACAAACTCATGCCCGTCAAACTTGTCCCCGCGCAGCGCTACGAAAATTTCCCCTGGCTTCAGGCTGCGTGTGTCGGTTGTAATTCCTGCAACATATCTCGCCAATTCGACGTCAGACAGATTTATTGGTGTCGCCGCTATGATTTGGGCTATTTGAGAGAGGAGTATGTGACAAGGCATGAGGCTTAATATTCAAACTTCAAGGAGATTCATCCTTATCATGCACCACGCAAAGCGTTAGAACAAAAGATGCATTTTGAGCAGTGATTTCCATCACATAATCCCCTATTTTGTCCCACTACTTTAGAGGTAGATGCGCGAAGGAAAGAATTGATGCTCTAGAGCGTCCGTATTTTTACTTCATTGAAACTTCACAATTTTGCCGCATATTTGCGGAACCATTTGAAGAATCAACCAAGATATGCTCTATTTGGGATAATATTTCTCCGATTATCTCCGATTATAGGAGTATAGAGTTGAGATTCCCCCGATCAGGGTGATATCTATGGGTGCATCGAAAGTTCAAGCGTCTACTACACGATAGTTGCAATAGAAATAAACCGAATCCACCGAACTGATATAAACTCAGCCCTAGCGTGCTTACGTAGGGGGGCATTGACGTGACAACCTGGACAGACTGTTATCATCGGCATACTGGAACTGAAGAGCAGCAGATTTACGATCATTTGCTCTACTGGGTTCAACATGAATCACCCAGTCGAATGATTGAGCGATTTCGTCAGCTGTTCATGGATGGGTCGGGATACTCGGAGCCAAAAATCTGGATGGCTCTGGAAAGAATTACGACTTCCAAGCAGGCTGAGCAGGAATTCCGGTTTATTCTTAATCGGTGCTGCCATATTTTGATCAATCGCTGGCAGATGCACCCCCATCTCCAAGCGTCTATCCCGGATTTGGTAGACATATTCCAGACCCCCCCGGTCATGGGGACGGTTCGCTCTCGCGGAGCTAGACGCTTGCGAGAACTGGTGAGGCTTTTCAACCAGACAGAGCAATATCTGACGCTGCGACGGCTAGCTCAGGTGATGAGTCAAGCCGCAGAGGCAACTGGCAATGGCTCTAAGCCTTTGGGAAGCTTAATTCGTCGGTATCCTTACCTATATGAACATTGCCTGTTGAGTGAAGATAGTTCTTACGAGCATCAGCAAACGGTTCGGCAAATTCAATCCCGAATTCAGCGGGGATTTGAAGTTGATTTGTCTCAGTACGTGACTTACCAAGTACGGCGTGCCCAAATGTCTCGTCAGGCTTGTCCCGACCTACGGGAACGAATTATCCAGCCAGTGACGAATCCAACGTTATTGAGCGATCGCGAACTGGGTGTTGCTCTCAAACAATTTTACGGCAAAGTAGAAGGCTCCCATACCTACCGGGATCTATCTCAGCGCTTCCTCACCCATACGAGCCAAACGCCGTCCTACAGAGCTTTTAAATGGGATTTATACGAATACCTGACTGCTTCCATTGACCCAGAATTTGGTAAACGTCAGTTTAACGAGCGCTTGTATTCCCAGCTCAAGAACACTCTCCCGAATAGCGATTCCCAAAGACCTAGTGAATTCCTGATTGTCCGAACTTGTAGTCAATTATTGAACTTCTTAGTGGTAGAAAGTCCACAGCGACCGAATCACTACGTCTTCGTTGACCTGATTACGAACCTGGGGGCGACATTCACAACCGGCTTACTCTTGAAAATAGTGCTGCTGTGCCGCAAGGTCAAGCCGTACTTAGAGAAGCGATTTTCAATTCTGTTTAACCACTACGAGACTTATGCCAGAGATGGTGTGCCGTGGTTAATCAAATCTCTCGAAAATCTGAATGTAGCTTTAAGCCTACATTTTGGGGATGCTGATGTTTCCTGCTTGAGCCAAATTTTATAAGGAATTGTCATTAATTGCCCCAAGGAAGGCAAGAGGCATTATTTTTTGCTTTTCTAGTTTTTCTTTTTCTGTTACTGCTACACTTCATCGGTCTATTGCCCCCATTAAGGGGGCTTGAGGGTAGCTGAGGTGTCGTCTCTATGGGTAAAAAATAGTTTTTCCACAATCTTGTTCACCGGCTTGGTGAAAAGTTAGGACTGGTTAGATTCAGAAAATAAATTTTATGCTAAAATCTTGCTCGTGAATCAGAATCGGCTGTCAGCTTGGTTACTCGCGCAGCAAGTTTATCTATGCTGCTGTGTAGGCAAATCGCTCTCCGAAACTGAAGCTTGAAAATATTGAATGGTGGAGATATTTCCGTGTCGATATATGTAGGAAACCTATCCTACGAAGTTACGCAAGACGATCTTACCTCTGTCTTTACAGAGTACGGAACTGTTAAACGAGTTCAGCTGCCTACAGATCGAGAAACGGGGCGTATGCGTGGCTTTGGATTTGTGGAAATGGGAACGGATGCTGAAGAAGAAGCGGCGATTGAAGCCCTCGATGGAGCAGAGTGGATGGGTCGCACCCTCAAAGTTAATAAAGCCAAACCCCGTGAAGATAGGGGTGGAGGTCGCAGTCCGGGAGGCCGGGATGGCCAGGGAGGAGGAAACTTTTCTTCCCGACGCTATTAAGCTAGGGGCTTAATCATGGCATGTAATTCTCTGCTTGATTTCGGTTAGAGACTAGCAGTGTTAGTGGGTCAAAATTGAGTAAAAATGCGCCCAGCATCTTACGACTACACCAGATTAGGTTAGTCGTAAGATGCTAGGTTCCTCATGGTACAATCAATACTTAGGGCGGCTCAAGTATGCTGCTCACTCGTCGTTTGGCTGGAGTCATCTCAGGTACTCAGAGCGACTGTATAAGATGGGGCTGCTCCTGGAAGTCCAAGACTGAGTACGCTGGTAGGCTAATCGCACTCGTCGGGAAAAACAATCAGCAAAAAGCTTTGTACAGCAGCGATATTAAGTCTGTACAACTCCTGTACGCAAATGGTCTGGAGTTAGGTAGGGCAATAGAGACTGGGCAGCCAAGTCTTTACCCGAAAGTACACCGAGAAGGGAAGTAAGGGCATGGGCATAATCCTTGCCCCTACTCCCATCGCAGGAGGAATGAATGAAAGCTGCGATCGCTCAAGCGAAGCCATCGATCGTGGATTAAGTTCACACCCGAAAAGCAACTTAATCACCTATACAGAGGAATCATCAAGAATGACCCAAGTGGTTTTAGGCGAAAATGAGGGAATAGAATCAGCTTTGCGCCGTTTCAAGCGGCAAGTATCCAAGGCTGGAATCTTAGCAGATTTTAGATATCGGCGGCATTTTGAAACTCCCATAGAGAAGCGCAAGCGTAAGGCAACTGCCGCCCGCCGCAAGAAAAGACGTTTTGGGTAACAAAAGTGAGTTGCCCTGGCGTGCTACCACTACAGCATCAGCTAGGGCGCTTCCTTAGATTCTTTATTTGCCATAACACTACGGCTATTGTAAAGACTCATAGATTTCTCAAACCCTTGTTTGAGGCTCAACTCGACCGCTTCAACCACGAGTTGCATGACATCAGCCAAAGCTTTACTTTCATCAGGGGAAAACCGACCTAAGACGTGGGAAACCGTGTCCTGTTCTACTTTGGTTTTGCCGATGCCAATCCGCAATCGAGGGAAATTTTGAGTACCGAGATGAGCGATCGCAGACTTCATCCCATTATGTCCCCCAGCCGAACCAGAAAGACGCAAGCGAATCTTTCCTAGCGGCAAATCCATATCGTCATAAATTACTAGGACAGACTCTGGCGGCAGTTTATACCAATCCGTCACCGCGCGAATCGCCTGTCCGGAGAGATTCATATAAGTAAGGGGTTTGAGCAACCGCACCTTGTCTCCGTGTAGTCCGCGTCCCTCCCCAAACTCCCCCTGGAACTTGCGATTTTCACTCTTGGAAATTTGCCAGGAACGCGCTAAGGCATCAATCACTTCAAACCCGATGTTGTGTCGCGTCTTTTCGTATTTGGGTTCTGGATTCCCCAAACCAACGATTAGCTGGGGAATCACTAAAGTAGATGTTGCCTTTCCGTTGTCAGTGGTCATTTTTTGATTGTCCATGATCAATTGTCGATTATTACTAACCACTAACCTGGGTCAAGCAAATTAAGAAGTGATCGCTAACTTCGTCAGATTACTTGTTGAGCCTCTTCTTGGGGAACAGAAGCTATGAGTTTTTCTTGGTCGCGCTTACGCTTTTTCGCATAAAGCTGAATGGTCGCTGCCATCGTCACAATCAGCCCAACAACGAGCCAAGTGGTAATGTCTGTAGGTAGGCTATTCTTAAACACAGCTAGCAAAACAATCACCACTAAAAGTAACGTCGGCGCTTCATTCAAAGCGCGTAACTGCTGACTATTCCAGGTGCATCGGTCTTCGGCTAACTGTTTGATGAGACGACCACAGTAATGATGGTAGCCAATCAAAACAGCTACCAGACTGAGTTTGATATGCAACCAACTCTCTTGTAGCACTTCAGTCTCAGTACTGACCAGACCAATTGCCATCGCTACCGTCACAATCATGCCCGGTGTCGTGATGATGCTATAAAGGCGTTTTTCCATAATCTGATACTGATTCTTCAGAATCGTTTGGGCAGGTTCTGGCTGCTCTGAAGCCTCTACGTGATAGATAAATAAACGTACCAGGTAGAACAAGCCTGCAAACCAAACCACAAAGCCGACAATGTGAAAAGCCTTAAACCAGGAATAAGCCATCAATCGTGTCCTCTACAGTCAAACTCTGTAAGATCAACAAGTTTTTGTAAGGGTAGCAGAGCAATTTCTCAAACTGAGTGCTGGAAGAGAGTTTCCAGATAGACCCGTGCTGCTTTGCGATAACTCCGCGAAGCTTCTGGGGTGCTGCCATTACCATTTTGCAGCAAGAACAGCGACAGCGCTGCGGCAAATACCCGGTCTTGATCCCAATCGGGATGAGTTTCTAGGTAATTTTTGAGAGATTCGTGTAGGTCTTCGGGAATTTCTGCCAAGATACTGATATTTGTGTTCATAGAATTCCTTTGCGTTGTCTATGGGTAGGGGCGCAACAGCCCCATGCCCTTACAAGAGCCAGTTTTACAGTTGCCAATCACACTGACCGTCGCATCATTGTCTGCTGAGAGGGGGTGGGGTTGTCAATGCTGCGAAATATTACAAGCGGGTGTCTCTCTAAAAAATATTCACGAGGTAATCAGCTTTTTAGGCATATTTCTGTTACTTGTCTTTACAAAAACTCGGTTGCCCTCGACGGAGCCACTGTCTTTTAGAAAATCCCCAATAGAACAGCAAAACCCGATCTGAGTGTTCAACCCTGTGGAAAAGGTCAAAGAACCTGTGGAAAAAGTTGAACGCCTTTGTGGAAAGGCTGGGGAATCGGTGGGGAAAAGTTGGGTGAAAGATAAGAATTGCAAAGTGCTAGTCGCTAACAGCGAATATTCAGTTATGGGTTGAAATTTTGATATTTTAAAACCTTGGCAGGTTAAAATTAAACGTTTTAACCCGATTCCAACCTTTTAACCTTCTAAATGGCTCTCCTACGGACTCAGTCGGCTGAATGAGCTGGAACTGAGAGGGAATGTCCTAAAGCAGCAAAGACTTGGCGTTGCTCAAATAGGGTCACGAGGTCGCTGTTGATTTTGTTTTTGGCGGCTTCTGCTTTGAGGATTTTCAGGGCGGTTTCTACGGGCAAGCGGCGCTTATAGGGGCGATCGCTTGCAGTCAGAGCGTCATAAATATCCGCAATTGTCAAGATTTGAGACTGAATAGGAATGGCTTCCTGTTTCAAGCCTTGAGGGTAGCCACTACCATCGAGTTTTTCGTGATGCCCTGCGGCAATCACGGGAACATCTTTGAGGTGTTTCGTCCAGGGTAGTCGGTTGAGAAATTCAAAGGTGTGGGTGACGTGCGCTTGGATGATTAAACGCTCTTCGTTTGTCAGGTTGCCTTGTGGCACCATCAGCTGAGCCATCTCTGTCGGTGAGAGGAGAGGCTTGATCTGCCCATCCACATCTTGATACGTGTAGCTAGATATCTCTTGGAGTCTTTCTGGAAGCTCTTGGGCGAGAATGTGGGGTTCGTTCGCCTCTAGTAGAAGATGCCAATATTCATTGAGTTGAGCGATCGCATCCTCTAATTGGCTATCTAATTGTTGTAGCTGCTGGCAATGGGAACAGACGACTTGGGAATCTTTATGTTGGTGGCTGGGATGCTCCAGTAAATACTTAAATTTAGTCTGGGCGCATTCCATTTCCAGAGTTCGTTGAGCCACCGCAAAGCGGTTACGAATCACTTCTACCTGAGATGGGTAGAGTTTTTTCTGCTTTCCCAAAATGGCTTCGGGTGTACTGACTTTGCCAAAATCATGTAACAGTGCGGCGTAGCGAATTTCTTGAATTTGGCGTTCGTTAAAATAAATCGACCGCAATGCTCCGGTGGTAATTGTACTAGCTTCCTGCGACAGACGCACCACTAAGTTGGCAACTCGTTCAGAATGCCCAGAGGTTGTGGGATCTCGCGTTTCAATAATCTGGACAGAAGCTTTAACAAAGCCTTCAAATAGATTTTCAATGCTTTCTTGTAGCTGATTGCGTTCGATCGAGATCGCCGCCTGAGAAGCCAGCGATCGCACAACTCGCTCTTCCCAAGCAGAATAAGGCTGGGTAACATCCAGCACATTCTCAGGCGCGATGATTGCATCACGACTCACCTTGCGATTAATTAGCTGAAGCACCCCAATAATTTCCCCTTCACCGTCTTGCATGGGTAGCACTAAGACGGAGCGAGTATGGTAAGGAATCGAGCTGTCAAAACTGCGATCCAACTGGTAGGGAACATCCAGGGGTAAATTATAAGCATCTGGCAAATTTAGGCTTTCACCTGTCAGCGCCACATACCCTGCCAGACTTTTCGGAGTCAATGGCATCGAAAACTCTCGAAAGGAATCGCTGCATTGAGAATCATTTTGCGCGACCTTAAACACCAACTTGGGAGTGCCACTACTTCGCTCTACTAAATAAACACTCCCCGCATCGCTACAAGTAATTTCCCGACTCTTCGATAAAATCAGATTCAGTAATTCTTTTAAATTATGACTGCTCGAAAGCGCTGTCCCGATTGCCAAAAGTTGCTCAATAAGTTCTGCTGGCTCTTTGATGTCCGGAAGCCACACTTGGCTCTTCGCTGTGATTATCTGGCAAGGGGAGACAGTCATAAGTATGCACCGTTTGATTACACGTAAGCTGGATGGTGGCTGCTTAAATATAGGTTTCCAAAAAAGCAACTCAGGCACCACAGAGCAGGAATACCGGGTTTATCTTTGCCGCCGGTAATGCCCCTCGCTCAACTAGGAGTATCTCAACTCTAGTTTTTGGAGCGAACCTCTCTATCACTATCATCTGCTATTTCTACTCAGCTCAAAATATAGATTTTAAAGAAAAGATAAAGTTAGCAAGATTTGCGACGAACTCAGAAGTATAGTTTGTCTTGAAAGTTACTGACAAGGCTGTTGGTAAGGCTAAATACCGTCTTTTTAAGCTGTCAACCTTCTCGCAGACTTCATGGATTCTTCATAATTTATATTTAAAAATTTACACATTTTGCTGAGTCCTAAATGATAATTTCCCGCCAATTTGGCGTATCAGTCATCGGCATTTTTATGGATTTGTTTAAATAACTTTGGGAGGATGCGCTCTGAGTTAGTCAGAATCAAGCTCATCCTGCTTTGAAATAAAAATTTGTGACGGTGATGGGCGAGAAAGCCCCAAGAGAAAAAATTCTCAGGACAAATCTTTTCAACAGTGCGATCACTGTAACAATGGTTACAATTCCCCTAGTAGTTGTGCGTCTGATTGGGTACAGCACTCCTCAAGGATTCCTAAAAGCGAGATCCCCGGCTTTTTAAAAAAGTCGGGGATCTGAAGCTCACATCTTGCTCCGGGTGGTTGAAACCGCACCGCGACAGCAAGCACTCCAACAAAACTAGATAAACGAAACTAAATAAGAGTTCTAATTTTGACTGGGTGGAGGCGTGCGATTCGTCAAGCGTTGAAAGACGATTTGGATCGCTAAGGCGACTAGACCAACCGCCACTAAGGCAAAGATGGAGGTTGCCAGCGTGCTGACGCCTACAACGAGGGTGCGAACAGCGATCGCAATATTGATGGTCGTTACATTATCTGAGTGGATGGGCTTGGCGGCAAAGCTTTGAGCAATTGAAGTGGTCAGGAAATAACAACCCGTTGCCATTGCTCCTGCGATCAACGCACCACTCAAACAGCGCAGAGGACTCGTGGGCGTTTGAACTGGGACTGGTGGGTTAGGTGTGGTGTTCGGATTATTCATAGGTTAATTGAGCCATTCGCAATTAGGGATTGATGATGAACATTTAGCTCGATCAATGTGGAACAACCTGAATCCCAGCGGTGGTAAACGGTGCTACCCACAAATCTAAATTGGGTTCGGGGATTGACTTTCTCACGTGCTGCTGTACTTGTTGTGCCTTGGCTTCCGATTCCGAGAGAGCAAACACGGTTGGCCCCGATCCCGACATCATTGCCCCTAAAACCCCCGCTTCATAGAACGCTTCCCGCAGCCGCAGCACTTGGGGATACTCCGGCAATACGACTTTTTCTAAGTCATTGTGCAGTAATTGACCGATTCTCACCTGATCTTTCTTGAAGATGGCGTTAACCATCGATCCAGAATGTACCCGTTGTCTGCGGGCCTCCAAACTATCAGCATCAGAAACGTAGGTACTAATATACTTCTGCCGGTAAGTTTGATAAGCCCAGGGTGTAGATACTGCAAGGTTGCGGTATTTGCCCAATACCACCCAGGGATGCTCCAAGTTAGGGAGGGGAGAGAGTTGTTCGCCTCGCCCTGTTGCCAACGCTGTCCCCCCCGCGACGCAAAAGGGGACATCTGAGCCAATTTTTGCTGCCAGTTCTTGCAATTCCGACTGCGTGAGTCCTAGATGCCACAGCAAGTCCATTCCCATTAAAACAGCAGCCGCATTGCTCGATCCCCCTGCTAATCCTGCTCCCACGGGGATTCGTTTGTTGACAATAATCTCGACACCCCCGTACTGGGCAAAAGCTTGGGGAAATTCTACCGCCATCAATTCTGCTGCGCGGTAGGCAAGGTTGCTTTTGTCTGACGGCACTAGGGGATGATCGCAGTGAACTTGGATGGATTCAGTGCTGAGCGATCGCAAACCAATTTGATCGGTCAGACCAACGCTTTGCAGCACCATCGCCAGTTCGTGATAACCATCCGGGCGATCGCCGATAATTTCTAGATACAGATTAATTTTGGCTGGGGAAATCAGGGTATAGGAACGCATTAGGGTTTTACAGATATATGCCCACAAGCTCTCATACTTAAGCTATACAAACGAAATCTGACGAGAGCAGGCTTAGTCAAACAAGTAGATACTTTTAGTCCGCAGGCTTGAGCAAATTACTCAGGGCAACCCATTGGCTAAGACCCAGGTCTTCGGCGCGGGCTTGAGGGTTTACTTCTAATTGTTCCAGTATTTGGGTGAGGCGATCGCGCTCAACCACACTTTTCAGATTATTTCGCAACATTTTGCGCTTTTCGGCAAAACCGAGCTTGACCAAATTCTCTAGGTGCTTGGGGTTCTGGGCAGGCGGTTCTATCAATCGCGGACGCAGCCGCACCACCGCTGAATCTACTTTGGGCGGTGGATAAAATGCTCCTGCTGGCACAATACAGATTAACTCGCACTCTGCCAAATACTGCACTCGCACGCTTAATGCCCCAAAATGTTTGGTGCCTGGTTTGGCATAAAGCCTTTGTGCGACTTCTTTTTGCACCAGCAGCACGATGGAATCAAACGGCTTAGCGGCTGGCTGGGCAATTGTACCTAACAACTTTTCCAGAATCGGGCCGGTGATGTTGTAAGGAATATTGGCAACAACTTTATTGGGATTTTGGAAGGCTGGAAAAGGGGCGAGTTGAGCGTCTAAGTCGAATGAAAGGAAATCGCCTTGCAAAAGTAAAAAATGATCGACTTTACCTAATTGTTTAGCCAGGAGTTGACATAAATCGCGGTCAATTTCAACCGCAACAACAGATTGAGCTAAAGGTAATAAGCGGCGAGTCAGGATGCCGGTGCCGGGGCCAATTTCTAAGACCCGTGAAGCGGAGCGCTCGCCCTCAGGCGAATCGCTGGTGGATAACTCCGCTGCGGCGACAATTTGATTGAGCGCCTTGTCACTCCGCAGCCAGTGTTGAGCAAATTGTTTTCGAGGTTGAGGCGATCGCATGGAGGAAAGGATGCTTTTACAGTCTTCCTTCCAACCTACCACGCGGTCAAGTTGCTGCTTCCCCAAAGCTAAATAATGCCCTAAATTCAGAGTCAATCCGTCCCCGTCGCCCCGGCTCGACTTGTTGCTTTTTCTTAAAAAAATCTGGATACCGGAAAAACTTCTGCCAGACTTGTATAAGTTTGCATCCTCCACAAGCAGGAGATTTATCAGTGAAGTACGAAATTCGCTATAAACCAGCCTTCGCCTCTATTTTTGTGATCCTGAATCCGGGTGATAGCCTCACTGCTGAGGCGGGAGCTATGACCAGTATGGATGCCAAATTGTCGATAAAGATGGAATTTTCAGGGGGTTTAATCTCCGGATTGCTAAAGAAATTCTTTGGTGGGGAATCCCTTTTTGTGAATGTCTTTACCAACAATACACAGCAACCTCTGAATTTAGTATTAACTCAATCTACTATTGGCGATATTGCTTGTATTGACTTGCGGGGCGGACGAGAAATTTGCTTTCAACCAGGTGCTTATATTGCCCATAGCCCAGGCGTGAATATGGGAGTTCAGTGGGCAGGTTTCAAGAGCTGGATCTCAGGAGAAGGCCTGTTTAAGCTGAAGTTAAGCGGTCAAGGTCAGGTGTTTTTTGGTGCTTATGGCGGCATCATTCAAAAACGGATAACTGGAGAATTTGTGGTTGATAGCGGTCACTTAGTTGCCTACGAACCTGGCATCAAAATGAATGTTGGGCTGGCTGGTGGCTTGCTTGGTTCTGTCACGTCGGGGGAAGGATTAGTCAACCGACTGACTGGGCAAGGCGAAATTTATTTACAATCTCGCAGTGTTGGCGGTTTGGTTGGGTATTTACGTCCTAAATTCCGTTAACAAAAAGCTAATCGTAATAGTTTTTTCCTAATTGCTGAGTGCATAAATCAAGAGGATTTTAAGCGATGGATGTGGAAGTTTTACATCAACCGGACAGTGCGATCGCTCGCGTTACTCTCAGTGCCGGTGAAGAATTAGTCGCAGAAGCTGGCAGGATGATTGCCATGAGCGGTTATATCAATGCCAGTACGACTTTACGGCAAGGGAAAGGCGGCGGAATTTTAGGCGGACTGAAACGCATGGTTGCTGGTGAGTCGCTGTTTTTGAGCGTTTTTCGCTCTCCTACGGCTGGCGGCGAAGTATTTTTAGCTCCCAAATTGATGGGCGATATTTTACTTTATCAAATGACTGGATCTGGGCTGGTTGTCCAATCTGCTTCTTACCTTGCTAGTGAGTCAGATGTTGATATTGAGTTAGGATTTCAAGGCTTAAAATCTTTGTTTTCTGGTGAATCAATTTTTTGGTTAAATGTCAGCGGTCATGGCTCTGTTTTGCTTTCTTCTTTTGGGGCAATTTATGAAATTCCTGTAAATGGTGAATATATCGTTGATACCGGGCATATTGTGGCATTTGAGAAAAGCCTGAAGTTTGAAATTAGAAAAGCAACTTCCAGTTTAATTGGTTCCTTTTTGGGCGGAGAAGGATTGGTTTGCTGGTTTCAAGGGCAAGGCCGAGTGTTTTGCCAAACTCACAATCCGGGTGCCTTTGGGGTGCTAGTTGGTTCTCAGCTTCCGCCGCGATAAAGAATGGCAATTTGTCATTGATAAATGGATTTTGAACAATTATTCAATCCTTGAATTAGGAATTAGCAAAGGATAATTATGAATGAGATTGCTTACGAAATCGAGCATTCCCCTGCCTATGCTTCCCTGCGCCTCGACTTACAAGCAAATCAAACTGTCTTAGTAGAATCGGGGGCAATGGCGGCAATGGATACTTGCATTAAAATGAAGTCCAAAGTCAAAGGTGGCTTAATGCAAGGGATCGGTCGGATGCTAGGCGGAGAATCTTTATTTTTGAGTGAATTTACCGCTGAAGGAAGGGCAGGACAACTCTATGTTTCGCCAGGAGTCCCTGGAGACATTCAGCATTACTACCTGAGTGGCAATGGATTGATGGTGCAATCTTCGGGTTTTGTGGCAGCGAATCCGAATGTCGAAATTGATACTAAGTTTCAGGGTTTTAAAGGCTTCTTTAGTGGGGAGTCGTTGTTTTTACTGAGAGCAACAGGTCAAGGAGATATCTGGTTTAGTTCTTATGGGGCGATTGTAGAAATTCCAGTTGCTGGTGATTATGTAGTAGATACGGGCTATATTGTGGCGTTTGAAGACTCGTTACAATACAAGGTTGAAATGTTGGGAGGCTTGTCATTTAAAGGGCTGAGAACTGGAATTTTGGGCGGGGAAGGATTAGTTTGTCGCTTCCAGGGTAAAGGACGTTTATGGATTCAGTCGCGTGAGCTTTATGCACTGGTAAATTTCTTGAATCCGTTCCGTCCAGTGAAGAGTAGTAACTAAGCTAAATATTGCTGTAACTGCATGAAATAGAACTTTTAGATAGCGGCATTATATCGGTTCTCATTGGAGTGCAATATAGACTCGGAACCTCACCCCCAACCCCTCTCCGTTCACGGAGAGGGGAGAATGGAGAATATGGAACCTTTGGGTGAATGGGGAGGAGAAGCAGGGGTGGGGTGAAACTGTACTGCATTTAATAGAGAATTGCGATCGCTCGCTGAGATAACGAGCGATCGCGTGTAGGTAACTTACGATGCAAGTTTAGAAGGGAAGGCCAATGCATTGCTATACCAGATACAACTTGGCAATGCAGTAACAATAGCGTTTTTGGAGCAAGCCTGAAGTGTCTGGAACTGCAACATCGAGCGATCGCAACCCACCTCCCAATAACCGTCAGTTACTGATTCTCTTAGGGCTGTTTATTGGATTTATCGTCGGCGTTATTTGGCTGCTGGGGTTGTTTATTAATAGCTTGGTATGGGTAATTCCTCCCAGCGTAGAGCGACAGTTGGGTGCCGTCATTGTCCCGGCTTATGAGCGCTTGGCGAAACCCTCACCGGCTCAAGATACCCTCAATCAGCTGCTCGATAGGCTGGAGACAAAGTTGCCTTCTGAGCAGCGCCAAGAGCGAGATTATCGGGTGCTATATGTTCCGGATAATACGGTGAATGCGCTGGCGCTACCGGGCGATCGCATTATCATCTATGCCGGGTTGCTGAAACAGACGGAATCGGAAAATGAGCTGATGATGGTGTTGGGGCATGAGTTGGGGCATTTCGCCCACCGCGATCATCTACGGGCATTGGTGCGACAGCTACTGTTACCCATTGCGATCGCGACTGTCTTTGGGGATGCTGGTGGGTTATCATCGGCTGCGGCGAGCGGTGTTCAAGCTGTTAGCAGTTCCCGATTCTCTCAATCTCAGGAATCTGAGGCGGATGAGTTTGGCTTAACATTGTTGCAACAAACTTACGGTCATGTCGCGGGTGCAACCGACTTTTTTGCCCGAATGAGTCGCAAAAGTGGTGCAGGCTTTGATTTTTTGACCTCCCATCCTGCCCCTGGTAGGCGCGTTAAAGAATTGCAGCACTTAATTGAGCAGCGGAATTATCCCGTACAAGAGCGATCGCCTTTACCGGAAACGCTGATAAATCTGGAAAAATAGTCGCCCCTTCCCTACATAGCTTGTTTCTCCGGCGGGATGGAAAGAGAAGCAAGCCATCTTCAAAGCCCCTCTGGGCGTCGCAGAGGGGTTTGGGGAGTTTCTCACGTCTCACACGACTTGATTCGTAATCATCCACACAGTGCTATCTGAGCGGACGTAGGGAACCGAAATTTTGCTGAATCCAGTAATGAAAGGTCTGTTGTACAACTTCCAATAACTGGGGCTAATCTCATCAGCGATCGCTTTGAGCGCTTGCACTTCCTGCTCCAGTTCCTCTGCTAGTTCGTTAATTCGTTCGGCGCGCTCCTGGGCGCGTTGTTTACCTTCTTCTACCTGCTCTAGGAGAGGATCTTGGGTTCGCCCCTGCAATAATTGTTGCAATCCTTGCGATCGCCCGATCTCCTTCAATTTAGTTTCCAAGGCAGCGATTGCATCGTCAATTCCCTTGACTTCAGCAGAGATTTGTGCTGTTTCTCTAGCATGACGACGATAAGCTTCAACAATCGCTTCTGGCGTGTTATAGCTTGGCAATACGGGATCGACTTTCAGGATAGAGCGTTCTTCTTTGAGCGCCTCAATCTGAGTGCGAATTGCTTCAATTTCTACTTGCATCGGCTCCATAATTACTTACCTAACTTAGGCGAATGGTTGCGTAAAACTTCTGGCATTTTGTGGATTAATTGACAGGATGGCACTTACTCAACATTAATTCCCACCCTCGTTGACCTAACTTATGTTGAACTGGATGAGTCCTAAACAGAAAGCAAATTTGTTTTTAGCTATTGCCACAATTTTAAGTATGGGAATAGGATTGCTAACTGTGTCAATGCCTGCTTTAGCCGATATGACGACGAGTAACTGGAGCGAATGGATTGAAATCAATGAAACCAACACTGCCAGCCGAGTGATTAATCGGAGAGACGATATTAGCCAGAACAACTGTCTGAGTAATGCGCTTGAATTCCTGAAAAGCAGTAATGCCAAAGAGACAGGAGTTATCACAGAATCAGCTTACGGACGATTTGGCAATCTGTCAGCTTATTTGATTTGTGCGCCTGAAGGGGATAAAGTTCTCGTTTTTGTTTCAGGACCTAGAAACAAATCCCTACAAATTCAGCAGTTACGCAAAAATTTGACTGATAAATTCAGGAAATATTAGAGGTTTTCGCGCCGTGAGTGTCAATCGAGAGTGATCGCACTTGTGCCATAATTCCTTCATCCTTCCAAGCCGCCGCCATTACCTCCACAACTGTCGGTGCCAACGCCTTCTCTACTAAAGCTAATAAAGTTGGCCCCGCACCACTAATCACCATCCCGAAAGCACCAGCTGCCATTGCTGCCGAATGGACAGCATCATATCCTTGAATCAATGCTGTCCGATAAGGCTGATGGATTCGGTCTTGCATCGCAACTCGCAACCAGTCACCCCTGCCGGTTTCCAACCCTCGCAACAATAAACCCAGATGAGCCGTATTAAAAATTGCATCGGCGCGACTGTACTGAGTTGGTAAAACCCGCCGCGCTTCTTCCGTCGAAAGTTCAAAATCTGGAATCGCTACCACCGGCACAATCTCAGAATGCCAAGGAATCTCACAAATTTCCCATTCTTCTTTGAGTTCTCCGTGTCTATGCGGTTCGTCAATCAAACCCGTCGCTGCCAGACGACACCCCCCCAACAGTGCTGGAACCACATTATCAGGATGTCCTTCCAGAGCGATCGCAATTCTGCTCACCTCATTTTCATCTAGAGGGGCCCCAGCCAGACAGTTCGCACCCACCAAACCTCCCACAATTGCCGTTGCCGAACTCCCCAAGCCTCTTGCCAGCGGTACACCCAATTCGATCTCAATCTGCACAGGCGGTGGCGTCTTCCCGATATGTTCGTACAATTTCACGAATGACTGGTAAACCAGATTATCAGCACCCGTGTTGACTCGTGCGGCTTCTGTACCCTCAACCGTAATGCTGAGTAGTGTTGCAGCATCCGCTTCCAGGCGGGTGAACTTGAACTGGTTGTACAGCGCTAAAGCTGCGCCTATACAATCAAAACCCGGCCCCAAGTTAGCAGTTGTGGCTGGAACGCTGACGGTAACGCTAGAAACAGGATGCATCTCAACTTGGCGAAATAGACTATTTATAGACTTTACCGTTTAACAGTCTGCTGTCTATGAACGAACATTTTTGTCCTGTATTACACAGATGTTCAATGGCAGCGTGACTGTAAAATTAGTTCCCACTCCAACTTTACTGTTTACAGCAATCTCTCCACTCTGTAAGTCTAAACATTTTTTGACAATCGTTAGTCCAAGCCCATGACCCGGAATATTACTCACATTTGTCGCTCGATGAAATGAGTCAAACAAAAGTTCTAGGTCGTCTGGCGGAATGCCAATTCCGTTGTCTTTTATCTGAAAAACTGCCTTTTCATTCTCACACAAAAGTTCAAAGTGGATATTGCTGCCTTCGGGTGAATACTTAATCGCATTTACCAATAAGTTGCTAAAAATATGCCGTAGCAATTTTTCATCCAAACAAGCATCAGGACAATCACCTTGATTTGTAAAAATGATTCTATGTTTTGAACCAGAGCTGAATTTTATATGTTCTACCAAATCTCGGCAAAAACATACGAGATCCAGGCTTTCCGGCTTACATTCCAGCTTTCCTTCTTCGGCTTTCCCGAACTCTAAAACTTCATTCAACAAATTGTTCAGCGAATGAACTGAGGTTTGAATAAGATAGAAATATTCGCGTCTTTTAAGTTCTGATAATTCGTGACTATAAGATTCCAGTAATTCCGCAGAAGATAAAATTGCCGTCAGCGGATTACGAAATTCGTGGGCAACCATGAACCAAAAGCGAGATTTGAGTTCGCTCAGTTGTTTTTCTTTTTCTAGAGCCACGCGAGTTGCTGCTTCGGCTAAATGTCTGCGAAGCGCGATTTCAATCGTGGTATGTAAATCTCTTTCGTCAAAAGGTTTAATTATATAACCAAATGGCTCTGTAATCTTGGCTCTTTCTAGGGTTTTTTCATCCGCATAAGCCGTTAAATAAACTACCGGAATATCAAAATTTTCATGAATTTTTTCAGTAGTTTCTATTCCATCTAGTTTTCCTTTTAGCATAATATCCATTAACACTAGATCGGGTTGAATTTCTGCTACTTTTTGAAGTGCCTCCTCTCCTGAAGCAACAGAAGCGCCAACCTTATATCCTAAACGTTGTAAGCTTTTGACAATATCTTTGGCAACAATTCTTTCATCTTCAACGACCAAAATTTTTTCCTTTGCCATTTTTTTATTTATGCCTTCCTATATTGCCAATTTCTGAAAATGTGATGTTAAAGCTTGTCCCCTTACTACTATCCAGTTCAATCGTCCCGTCTAATTGTTCGGTAAGGGTGCATACTAACTCTAAGCCTAAAGATTCAGTATTCCGGAAGTCTAAGTCTGTCGGAAACCCGATCCCGTTATCACTGACGCTCAAAATAAATTGATGATTGCCGCTTGAGTAAATATTAATACAAATTTCATTGTCTTCACTGGGGGTGGGAAAAGCGTGTTTTAAAGAATTGGACATTAATTCATTGATAATTAGGCCGCAAGGAATCGCTGTATCAATGTTTAGGGTAATTTTATTAACGGTTGTTTTCAGCGTAATTGCCTGAGAGCTTGCTTTGTAGGAACGAAGCAAATTTCTGGCTAGATCGTGGATATATTCAGCAAAGTCTATCCTAGATAGGTCTTTGGACTGATACAATTTTTCGTGAATGAGAGCCATCGAGCGGATACGATTCTGACTGTCCTTGAACATTCCCAGAACCTGTTCCTCTTTGGTATAGGCAGATTGCAGCTTTAACAGACTAGAAATAATCTGTAAATTGTTTTTGACGCGGTGGTGAATTTCTTTCAGTAGCACCTCTTTTTCTTTGAGCGAAGCTTTGAGCTGCTCTTCTGCCCGTTTGCGTTCCGCAAGTTCGGCTTGTACTTGCTGATAAAGTTCAGACTGCTGAATTGCGATCGCTACCTGCGTTGACAATTGTTTGAGCAAATCAATCTCAAACTCCCGCCAACGCCTCGGTCCCGAACAGTGATAGGCGCACAGCAGACCCCACAAATGTTCTCCTTGCAGAATCGGAACCACGAGGCTGCCTCGGATATCATACAAAGCCAGGATATCGATATGACATTGGGTTAATCCGGCGGTATAAATATCTTCCGTGACTTGAATGCGCCCTTTTTTGTAGGATTGGGCATAATTTTTTCCAAAGCAATTGTCATGAATTGTGCTGCTCAGAGCCGGTTGCCAGCCCTCAGCGACAGATTCGACAACGACAGTGCCACTCAAATCTGGATTGAAACGGTAGATAATCACACGGTCAGTTTGGAGAAATTGCCGCACTTCGGCGACTGCTGTGTTCAGAATTTCATCCAAATTGAGTGATTGATGAATGCGGAGGGCAATTGTGGTTAACAGGCGATTGCGCTCAAGCTGTTCTAACAGTTCCGCTGGGCTTTCCTGTCCTTGAGGTTCTAGGGTTTCATTATGCGGGGGGACAGAGGATTCGGCTTCAAACTGCGTGATCGATTGCTGCAATCGCTCTACTGCTGTAGATATTTGTGTGAGATCAAGGGTTTGCAGAAAACTGGTTTGGGTAACAATCCCTAACAGATCCCTACCATTATCCGACACCACGACTCGCTGCACCTGGTGCTGCTGCATTTCCCAAAGGGCAACCAGCACTGAATCTGAGGGGCTTAAAGACAACACAGGTGCGTTCATTACCCTAAACGCCTGTATCTGCGATAAATCCAGGCTGAGAGCTTGAAGATCGATGATGTCTCGTTCGATGACAATCCCCACTGCATTTAGGGGGATTGTTAGCGTAGGGGTAGGTCGCACGTTTTGAGTTTCGTTAGCGTAGCGGTGGCTAGCACTTTTTGAGGTTTGAACATTCGCTTCGCTTAAGGGCTTGGGTTGAAGTTTTGAGTCTTGAATAGAACTCAACTCGGAAGTTTCTTCTGTAAGCACAACACAATTGACCTGGTGTTCTGCCATTAACTGAGCTAAGCTCAGCGCCGAAGCCGTCGCCGGTGCTTGAATAACCGAGGCAGTCATCGCCTCTATCAAAGGCTGGGATTTGATTAGCTCGTCGAGTGGCAGTGCTTGACGAATACTTTCGAGGGTGATAACACCCACTACTTGCTTTTGCACGTCTACAACAGGTAGGTGGCGAATTTGGTGCTGGCGCAGGATTAATAATGCAGTGAAAATATTTTCGGTGTCAGATTCAATGTCGGATTCAGTCAGGGCGATGCTTGGCTGCGTCATCACCGAGGCAATCTTCACTTCAGCTAAATTGATTTCTGAGGCGATTATCCGAATCGCATCGGTGTGAGTAAACACTCCAAGTAGGTGTAACCCGTCTACGACAAAGACACTGCTGGCTCGTGCCTCGCTCATCAGCACTGCTTCTGGCGGTATCTTCAAACTAGGAAGTACGCAACTGCTTTTCGCTTTGCCCATCATAGCGATCGCATCTATTACTAGGGTGTCAGGTGATACGGTCAGAGGACGACGATCGATGACGGACTCTAAGCTAAGCAATCCCTTTGTTGGCATAGGTTAACCTGTATATTAGTGCGGTGAGCGATCGCATACTTGCATTTGCTATTCCTCATATTGCCGAATAGATTTTGCGAAAAGCAGTTGCTCCTTCACTTAGGATTCCCGCAAAAACTGTATTAAATATCACATTACTGCCTTGCAACGGTATTTATTTGGCACAAATTGCAGCAACACAAATTGCTGCGCCTTTGGCGGTACAAAGGTCAAAATTTACAAATTGCTACTACGGGCACCTAATTCGCGTGCAGGGAACCTGATAAATCTCCGATTCGTCTCTAGGCTTCGCGTGCTTTTGCCCTCATTCATCAAATTCATGACAGCAAGAAAACATCCTCGCAACAGTGAAATCCTAGATAATTCGGATGTTTTTCCAGGGCAATCGCTATTTTTATCACCTCCACCTTAGCTAGAAGCTACCCAGCCAGATAGTTAAGACAAAACCCCTTTAACAATACCTTTTGCTATGCTCTTTAGTCCTCCTGCCAAAGGAATATTCATCGGACTCAACATCTGCGTTGGCAGCATCTGACATAAGGTGGAAAACTTAATAATTGAGAGATATAGAGTATTTAGCTAGGTTAGAGGCTTAAATCAGTCCTGCTACATTAAATCGATAAAACAGAGCCAAAAAATGAACTTATTTAAGCGCATTCCCAACATCCTGTTGCACCCCAAAAGTGAGTGGCGAGCGATCGCAACAGAAACGACCTCAAGCGTTAGATTATATAACCTCTATATTGCTCCTCTAGCAGCGATCGCACCAATCGCTGCTGCAATTGGTTGGGCAGTTATCGGCATCAATACTTCCAGCCTCGTTACGTCTCGATTGCCATTAGTGCCAGCTATTGTATATGCAGGCGTTAGCTTTTTATTAACCCTATTAAGTGTATTTCTCTTATCACTAATTATTAATGCCTTCGCCCCTCAATTTTCAGCCGAGAAAAATCAGCGACAAGCTCTTAAAGTGGCGGCTTATGCCAACACACCTGCCTGGTTAGCCGGTATCCTTCGAGTCATCCCAAGTTTTACAATTTTCGCTTTTATCTTGGGGTTGTATAGCGTATATCTGCTATATCTCGGATTGCCGATTGTGATGAAATGTCCAAAAACAAAAACAACCGCTTACACTGCGGTATCACTTGCGGGTGCGATTATCCTCTATGTACTTGTTATTGGAATTAGCAATTTATTAGTTAGATTTCCTAAACCAATGCTCTAAAAGGTAGTGCCCAAGATGTAATGATAGAGAAGTAGAGTTTCTCGCTGTCCTCCTTCCATGCCTGCCTGCCCAACTTGTGCATCTACCCACACGGTCAAGAACGGTCGTATTCACAACGGCAAACAACGGTTCAAGTGTCACGGTTGTGGACGACAGTTCGTTGAACAACCGACACAGAAAGTGATTGACCAAGCGACACGGAATCTCATTGACCGATTGCTGCTCGAACGAATTTCGTTGGCTGGAATTGCTCGGGCTGTCCAAGTGTCTGAGCAATGGCTGCAATCCTACGTCAATGAGAAATATGCTGGGGTGCCTCGAAGCGTGCAGGTAACCCCGAAAAAAAGGGGAAGCTAACGATGCAATGCGATGAATTATGGTCATTTGTGGACAATAAAGGCAATAAGCAGTGGGTCTGGTTAGCACTCGATGCAGACACTCGTGAGATTGTCGGGGTCTACATCGGTAATCGCGACGAGACAGCCGCCTGGAAATTATGGGATTCCTTGCCTCCGGTCTACCGTCAATGTGCAGTCGCCTACACCGATTTCTGGGCAGCTTATGCAGCCGTGTTTCCCAGCAAGCGACATCAAGCTGTGGGAAAAGAGACTGGACAGACCAGCTACATTGAACGGTTTAACAATACCTTACGCCAACGAGTTTCTCGATTAGTCCGCAAAACCCTGTCGTTTTCAAAGTCACTAGAGAATCACATTGGCGCAATTTGGTACTTCATCCATCATTACAATGCATCATTACTTCTTTAGCACTACCCTCTAAAAAATGTTGGGATCAACATATAGCGTTTCTCATACTAAGAGGCTATTGATAAAGTAAATCTAAAGATGAGCCAAGAGGTTAAATACTAACGATAGGATGCCTCAGATAAAATGTAACTACTAACTTAACTAACGTGAGTTCGGGTTAAGCGGAGGGGAGCAAATTGTGGTCAATCGCAATCGAGGGCTTGTTCGGCTGGTGACAGTAAGCGATTAAGCCACACACCACGTTCACCA
>NZ_JACJTV010000044.1 GCF_014698845.1 Coleofasciculus sp. FACHB-1120
GTTTTTCACGGCTGATTGCGTTTATGAATTACTTTCCCGGTGCAGTTCCTATACTTCTACAAACGCAAGATTTCCTATTTTCTGTTACCTAGAGTGACAGAAGAGCGATAGACAACGGGTAGAATCCGGTTGGTCACTGGAGAAAGTCCGTCGTGACATTGCTGATAGTTCAGAAGCAGAACAAGCGATTAACCGACTTTATCAAGGTGAGCTAGGTCGTAATGCCGATAGTGAAGGACTGAGAACGTACAAAAGACGTTTAGCAGACGGTTGGTCGCTCGATCGCATCCGTCAGGATATTTCCAGAAGTAGAGAAGCCAGATCGAGAAGAGGTCAGTAAATTTTTCTCTTTACTCTAAGTTTCAACTTAAAGGCGCATCCACAGGTGCGCCTTTAGAGAAGCAAGAAATTATGCTGGTGATTTGATTACCTACATGGGTTGTAGGGCTATGAACTTAGGCTGGGACAACTTTTTATCTCCTCTCAATTCATGTTCCCCTCTCCGTCTACGGGGAGGGGTTAGGGGTGGGGTTCCACTGTCCCGCTTTCAACTGGTAGGCGGTTGTAGTTGACAAAGCAATAAGCCAAACCACTGATTCGGATCGCTCCAAATTTGGAGTGTTTTTAACCCTCTTGTCTGAAGTTCTTGTTGCATGGCATCGAGGTTAAATTTGCGAGAAATTTCCGTCAGGATAGTCTCGCCACTTTCAAATTCAATCGTTAAATTGAGGGCGTTAAGTTTGACAGTTTGCGATCGCAAACTCCGCAGATGCATCTCAATTTGATGCTCAGATTCGTTATAAAACGCCCAATGTTCAAACTGAGAAGGGTCAAAATTGCCATCAAAGCGGCGATTCAGGTGGTGCAGGATATTCAGATTAAACGCCGCCGTCACACCTTGGCTATCGTTATAGGCTGCATCCAACAAATGTTTTGGTTTTTGCCGGTCTATTCCGAGTAAGAAATACTCACCCACTTGAAGTGCATCAGCAATTTGGGAGAAGAAGCGATCGCATTCTTGAGAATTTAAATTACCCAAGGTGCTACCCAAAAAACAGATTGTTCGGCTAGGCAATTGAGTTGGTGCTAGTCGTGCCAATGCCAATTCATAAGTGCTGGCTAAAGCGTGAACCTGGAGGGAGGGATAATCAACCAGCAACTCCCTCGCACTACTTTCTAAAATGCCAGCACTTACGTCAATTGGCAGATAGCGCAACGGGTAGCCGATTTCTTGGTAGGCATCTAGCAGAATCCGGGTTTTTGTTGAGCTACCGCTTCCCAGTTCTACCAGTTCGCTTTCCCCCGTCAACTGAGCAATTTCACCCGCGCACTTTTGTAAAATAGCTGTTTCCGTGCGCGTTAGATAATATTCTGGTAACTCACAAATTTGCTCAAATAGTTGGGAGCCTTTGTCATCGTAGAAATAGCGCGGCGCTAGAGATTTGGGAGTCTCACTTAAACCCTTCACGACATCAGCCCCGTCAATTTCTTGGTTTTGTAACTGTGCCGTGGCGCTGAGTAGATGCTCTATCTGCAAGCGTTTTTCGACCGTGGATTGAGAAGCCGTTTTACCGCTTGCAGTTTTAGAAATCGTCATTTATCCTCCGTTTGTGTGGGCGCGAACCGCCGAATCATTGCGGCATCCGCTTTTATGCGATCGCGAGAGTCAAAATAGTCTGTTATAACGTCAGCTAGTGAAACACAAAGCTATATTGAATAAAATCATGCCTGAGCTAGATGTATTCAGACTCAGGCTGCTTGTTCTACATTTTTCTAATAAATCGGCAGCTTTTTTCAGTAAATAAAAAATAGGGCTGTGTTGATACATGATTGAAACGCCATGTACCACTTTTTCTTAGCTCCTAATTTATCGGGGGTTGGGGGAATCGAGTCAAGCAAATTCAGTCAGATTCCTCTAGCCCCCATTAATTAGAGGGAGAAATACCGATTGGATGCAGTACGGTTTAACCCCACCCAGCTCCTCCCCATTTACCCAGAGAAGTTCAATATTCGCCCCTCTCGGTGAACGGAGAGGGGCTGGGGGTGAGGTTCCGAGTGTGTCTATAGCGCTTGAATTACAACAGCTATAGATATAGCTACTTCGCACAGCGAAATCCAGACAAAATCTGACGGACGCTCGGATAATACCAGTTGCGGAAGCTAGAGCGCAAAGCGGCGGGACGAGTCGCCCAGCTACCACCTCTCAATACCCGATGCTCTCCATCAAAATAAGTCTTGGAATAACCAACGTAAGGGTAACTTACAAAACCGTCATAGCCATCAAAGCAGGTAGAAGTCCACTCCCAGACATTGCCAAGCATATCGTAGCAACCATAGGCACTCTGCCCAGAGGGATAAGCATCTACGGGTGTCGTTTGCCCCGCCGAGTTGTCGTGGTTACATCGCTGGGGGTCTGGTTCTGCATCGCCCCACGGGTATGTGCGACGACGCAGTGCGATCGCATCCCAGCTGGCTGCTTTTTCCCACTCTGCCTCTGTTGGTAATCGCTTCCCGACAAATTGGGCATATGCTTGTGCCTCGTACCAGGAAACGCCGCAGACTGGATGATTATCCCAAGCTGTGTCAGGTGCCCAGTATAGCGGCTGATTCACGGGATTTTCTTGCAGCCATTTCCACCCAGCTTCTGACCACCAGCGGGCATTTTGATATCCTCCCGCTTCTATAAACGCCCGGTACTGCCCGCAGGTAACGGGATAACGGTCAATCCAGTAGGTATCCAAGTAAACTCGGTGAACTGGACGCTCGTTGTCTAAAGCTTCGATGGACTCGTTGCCCATCTCGAACTCACCCGCCGCAATTTCAACCATTTCCTCTAAGGCGGGGTGATTGCACGTTTCCGGTAGGTTAGCACGACCTCCTACGTGGAATTGGGCGTCTCGACGCTGTAATTGCAGCACGAAGGAGATAGTCTCACTATGCTGGCTCTCATGCTGAATTAACCAGCGCCAAAGGCGTTCTTGCTCATCTAAAGGCGCGACTTCCAGGTAATCGAATACCTGTTCTCTGACTGTTTGCAGATAGCAGCGGATTTCAGAAAGCAGGGGTAAATAAACCCGTTGCATTTTGGGTAAGCCATCCGCCGCAAATAAGCGTTGATAACCAGCGATCGCATCTTGTCCTCCCTTGGCAAAGGGAAGTTCGAGGGGTTTACCTGCACTACGAACCAGCAGCCACAAAGCTTCGGTGTAGGCAATGTGCCCTAGATGCCAGCCAATCGGGCTAAAGTCAGGATGCACCTGACGACAGAAGGTGTCGTAGTTGATGCCTTCAAACAGTGCTAAAGTACCGGCACGACAGCGCTGCATCGATTGTTTGATTTGTTGCCGCCGCTCATCAAGGGTACTCGCTCTGGCTACTTCAGAGTTGATGGATTTGAACTTCAAGGTCTTCTCCCACACTAATCATGCTTTGTTCGGGGAACCCGATCCAGTTGCCAGTAAACAATGGTTCAGATGCGATCGCTACTGCTTCTGGAAGGATAGGATCGTCCCGCAGCCAATAAAGTGAGGGAACATTTGTGCCCTGGGCAAAGCGCGAGGCAACCATGCGATGTCCATCTGTGACAATTATGTTGGCAGAGATTGGTGTGTGATAAGCATCAGCTAACTCGGTTAAAGTCATCAACGTTTTGTACAGGGCTTTTTCCAAGCTCATCCCAGGGTTAGATGCCAATTCATTCAGGAATAAGCCAAACATATGTTCGGAGTCTGTCGTGCCGTCAATAGATTGGTAAATTTCATCGCTCAGTCGGCTCCGAATCGGTTTATACAGTGTCTTGCGAAAGTTTTTGATCGCACCATTGTGTGTGAACAAGAGACGCTCGGAACGAAACGGCTGGCAGTTACTCAAATCTACTGACTGACCAGTAGTAGCGCTGCGAACATTGGCAAGGACGCATCCCGACTCAATATAACGGCTGAGGTTGGAGACATTCGTATCACCCCAAATGGGCAGCAAATTTTTGTAGATAAAGGGGTCGGTCTCTTTTTGGGCGTGATACCAGCCAATTCCAAAACCATCGGCACTAACGACACCAGAGGTCATCTCGCGGGGTTCATAGCTTTGGACAATCAGCGAGTGTTCCGGTTTGGACAAAAGGCAGTCCAGTAGAATAGGCGAACCGAGGTAGCCAAGTATACGGCACATTTTCTAGGGTTTGCTCCTACATTAATGGTTGAGATTAAGCTCCAAACCTTAAAAAAGGCTGAGATTTGGGGTGAATTGGCGATAGGAAATTGCTGAGAAACCGATGAGTTTGACGTTCGTTAGATGAACGTCGTTCCAGATGAAAAGCTTATTTTTGTTGAACCATCAGTCGTCCAAGAGAATCCGCAGCCAAAAGTAGCAACTTATACTGCAAATGCAAGAGCGATCGCTTTCATATTTTTGACAATACTTCATATTGTAGACACGCCATCTTTGGCTATGGCAGCGTAGAGGAGAATACCAGTCCAAAGGGGGAGCAATAATTGTCAGAGAGTTTAGCCTTTAACCCCAATCTGATTTTGCCCGTTGGAACCCAGATAGTGACTCGTGTTGAGATTCAAGATGCTGCGGGTGAAATTGCGCGATCGCGCGGCACCGTCGGCGTTATTATCAAATCACCCATTGACAACTCCCACGCCTATCGCGTGCAGTTTGCAGACGGGGGAGAAGCGTCTCTACGGCGTTCAGAACTCACCATCCGCTCATATTGGCTAAAGGAAGGTCTGCAACTACCAGGAGCCGTTCTTGCCGATTTTGACCTTTATGAATGTGTCATTTACCGCTGTATTGTCGGTTCAAGAGCTTACGGTTTGGATAATGCCAACTCTGATATTGACCGACGCGGCATTTACTTACCACCCGCCGATATCCAGTGGTCGCTCTACGGGATTCCGGAGCAGTTAGAAAATAAAGAGAACGAGGAGTGTTACTGGGAACTCCAGAAATTTTTGACCTTGGCACTCAAAGCAAATCCGAATGTCTTAGAGTGCCTCTACACGCCAAGTGTAGAAACGGTGATGCCCCTGGCTGAAGAATTGTTAGGAATTCGGTCTATTTTTCTCTCTCAGTTAGTTTACCAGACATATAACGGCTATGTGATGTCACAGTTCAAAAAACTTGAACAAGACATCCGGACAAAGGGGGAATTCAAGTGGAAGCACGCCATGCATCTAATCCGTCTGTTGTTGTCAGGCATCACTGTCCTGCAAGAGGGTTTTGTCCCAGTTCGCGTTGAAGAACACCGGCAACAACTGCTGGCTATCCGCAACGGGGAGATGCCTTGGGAGGAAGTTAACACTTGGCGGCTCAGCTTGCATCGCCAGTTTGATGACGCCTTTGCCACAACATCGCTGCCAGAGCGTCCGGATTATGAAAAGGCGAATGCTTTTTTGATTAAAGCGCGTCGAAGTATGGTTTAGAAATCGAATTTCAAAGATGTAAAAGACATCAAAAAAAATAAGAGGGAATTCAGATGATGCCAAATGCAATGATGGTGATTTTTCCCTATCGTCATGAAGACTATTGGGTATTTGACTATGAGCCAGCCGGACTTATCCGCGAACCTTTTGTCAGCGGGATGCCTGCAATCATTGACAGTCTGGTTCAAGATATTCCCAATGCTGCTCAAGGTTTTAAACTCTTGTTTTCTCCAATCGCTTTTTCAGAGTATCAGGCAGAACTGGTTTGGGTGAGAGAACAGTATGGTGGTAACTGGTATCGCTGGCAAGCCAAAAATTTAGAAGGCTGGCTAAGTCCAGCATTGTTTAAATATTTCCCTGTAACGCCACAGAAAATCTATTGCAAGGCTGAACCAATGTCTAACGCAATGATGGTGATTTTTCCCTATCGCTACGAACACACTTGGGTGTTTGATGATGAGCGAGTCGGACTTGTCCGAGAGCCTTTTGTCAGCGGGATTCCTGAGATGATCGAGCTTCTGGTTAAAGAGATTCCCAATGCTGAGAAAGGTTTTAAGCTTTTGTTTTCAGGAAACCCATTTCCCGGATATCAGGCAGAACTAACTTTAGTAAGAGAAGAGTACGGTGGAAATTGGTATCGCTGGGAGTTAAATAATAAGGAAGGATGGTTATGCCCCGCCTTGTTTAAATACTTCAATGAAGCACCGAGAAAACTCTACTGCAAAGCGGAAAAGCTTCACGAGCAAGCGAATGGGTAATCAAAAAGAGGTTCCTGGGAGATAGCAACGAATCATGAACCTTTAGTAGGTTGGATTGGAAGGCAGTGAAGCTCAACTAATGTTTAAATGACATATTGCATATCTTTTCTGAATGCGATCGCTCTTTCTTCTGTCAAGCTTGGAACCTTAACTCACCTAAAAAACACCCTTAAACCACGATTTGAGTAGTTTAAGGGTGTATTTACCCGGATTTTGTAGCAGTTGATTCATACTATAAACTTACTTCTTAACTATCGGCAATACCCATTAATAAATTATGGTAATAGCACAGCGACTACTCCCAGTCATTTCTGAGCAACCCTATCCGCTTTTGTTCGCAACAATCAGCGGCGCACATCTGTATGGCTTTCCATCTCCCGATTCTGATTATGACTTGCGCGGGTCGCACATTCTGCCAGTGTCGGAGGTAGTTGGATTAGATATTGGGCGGGAAACGATAGAAATTTCAGAAGTACGGGACAAGCTGGAAATTGACCTTGTGACTCACGATGTCAAAAAGTTCTTTTCGCTACTTCTTAAAAAGAACGGTTATGTATTAGAGCAGCTATATTCACCGCTAATTCTCTACACGACGCCAGAACATGAGGAATTAAAAGAGATTGCCAAAGGCTGCATCACCCGTCACCACTCTCACCATTATCTTGGCTTTGCCAATACGCAATGGCGGCTTTTTGAAAAAGAAAATCCGCATCGTGTGAAGCCGTTACTGTATGTTTATCGAGTGCTATTAACTGGCATTCATTTAATGCGAACGGGTGTTATAGAAGCTAATTTGATTCGTTTAAATGATGTTTTTAAATTGCCTTATATTCCTGACTTGATTGAGCGAAAGTTAGCCGGAGCAGAAAAATCTGTTTTAGAAGATGCTGATATAGCATTTTATCGCGGAGAATTTAATCGGTTGCTCGGCGAATTAGAGGAAGCAAGCGAAAGCAGTCATTTACCTGAATCTCCCTCTAGTAAAGATGCGCTGAATGATTTACTTGTACGGTTGCGCCTAGCGTATTTTGCTAATAATTAGGGGAATTGATGGCATCTTCTTGGATAATTATTGTTGGCATCTTTATTCTCTGGGTAATCCTTGTCTTCCCAGGAAATCTTTGGATAATTGTCATCTTTATTATCGGTGTAATTCTTGCCTTTCCACTAGCAATTTTGATTAGTGCTGGGTTGGGCTGGCTGATTCAATTGATTGGTATTCGATGTCCAAGTTGTAGGAAGCGGAAGCTAAAGTGTTACTCGTTGATTAGACCTACTCATCAACCTTCTCGCAGCTTTTACCGCTGCGAAAACTGCGGGGCGCGATACAAATCTGTGAATAATAGACCTTGGGGAGATGCATCAAGTCCAGAGTATGACAAATATTACGAGTCTGGTAGTTTATACAAGAAGAGAGGGAGATAATTAATTAAAATATGCTGTTGAGAATGACATCTATTGTCAACAAATAATGAAGTATAGTTTTATATTTTTTCTGAGTGGTATTTACCTAATTATGCTTGGCTTGAGATTGGGTAATGCTAAATGGCTAATTTTATGGGCTGGTATTAGTTTTATTGCAGTAGGAGCAGCATACGGATGGTTGGGAGCTAAAGTATTTGGAAAACGGTCAGATGGAACGATGGCATGGCTGAATATATGCTTATTGATGCCCTACTTATTATTAACCTGGATAAGCTGGCATCTTCAAAGACTGATTGGGAAAGAGGAATGTTGTAACGAGATAGTACCTGGCATCTGGCTGGGTCGTAGAGTATTTCTTAATGAATTGCCCGATAATATCAGCTTAATAGTTGATTTAACAGCCGAATTCCCAGAACCCAAAAATGTTATTTCAGGAAGAGCCTATATCTGCGTTCCTACATTAGATACGTCTGTGGCAGATTATCAAATATTCCAAAAATTGATTGATAAAATCTGTGCATGGCAAGGAAATATTTATATTCACTGTGCCCTTGGGCATGGACGTTCGGCAACAGTTGTTGCTGCTACCCTTGTTGCCAAGGGACTTGTGAATAATGCAAATCAAGCAGAAGCCTTGCTCAAAAATCAACGCCCTGGAATTGAGTTTAGTAAAGCTCAGCGGGACTTGCTGAAAAGGATAACTATTTAAAACTAAATGCGGCAACTGCCAAGCAACCCCATCCCACAATAAAGGCTACGCCTCCCAGTGGAGTAATTGCCCCTAGCCACTTTACACCCGTCAAACTCAAGGCATAAAGACTGCCTGAGAAAAGGACGACGCCAATGATGAAGGCATACCCTGCTGCTACAAGGGTTGACTGTGCTGCCTCGGCGCGACTTAATAATAATGCCACCAGTAGCAAAGCTAATGCGTGATACATCTGATAACGGGCACCCGTCTCAAAGATTTCTGCCGCCCGTTCGCTGAGCTTTTCTTTCAAAGCGTGAGAGGCAAAAGCACCGGCGGCGACGGACAATCCGCCTAAGATAGAGGCAATGCATAAAAAAATCTGTGTCATCATAATTTTAACTACTCTTATCTCAGCAGGAAGTAATACGAAACTCCTCCTTCCTCACTTACTTTAAAGTTAGCATCGTACTCTTTAGCTCTATCATCTAAATACTCTTTTGCCTCCGCTGCTGTTAGCTTCGCCTCCATTGCAAATTGTAAGGTAGTGATATTCCCACTCCCTTCTTTTAGTAGCTGGTAAAAGGTAGACTGGAGGCGATCGCGTGTTTCTTTCGAGTGTTGTTTCCGCAATCCCCACACCAGCCACCCTCCAAGGGCTACCGCTGGGAGTCCTAAAACTAGACCCCCGATGGCAGCGTCTCCATCTTCCTGTTTATCCTCCGGGCTAGCATTCGGATTCGGCATGGCAAAAACAATGAGCGGAATCATTAGCAAAATACCGCCGAATGTTAGTAGCAAGCCCGCAGACAGTTTTTTGATGAGCTTCATGGTGCCCAGCTGATGTTGTCAATACAGCCGCGATCTTAACCTTACTTTCGCGTGGCTTCCAGTATGCGAGAAAAGTAAAAGCGAGTCTTCGTCATTCCTTGCCGCTGAATCGAAAAACCGTTACTTTCTAGAATTTTGACGATATCAGCCTCTCGGTGCAAATAAGCACGAGTGGCTTTGCTGGCACCGGGGAAAAAACTGCCAATTTTTTTGAGCAAACTGAGGGCTAAAGTTTTCGGCGCAAAGCTGAGAATTATCCGAGATTCTGCCATAGAAGTGAGATGGGAAATCATCTCGGCGGCTTTGTCTTGGGGATAGTGAATTAGCACGTCTAAGCAAATAACCGTGTGATATTTACCACTTAATGCTTCTAAATCTTGTACGGTGAAAGTCGGATTGCTAATGTTGCCTAGAACTGCCTCTGCTCTTTCCTTGGCTTCTCCCACCATTTTTTCGGAGATATCGCTGGCATAGACTTTGGCACCCGCTTCGGCGAGGGGGATGCTGAGGCTACCGACGCCACAACCCGCATCACAAATGGATAGATTGGCTAGATTGTCATCGGCTTTCAGCCAGCTTAGTACGGTATCGACTGTCTGCTGATGTCCTTCGCGGATGTCCAATTGGACTTTATTAACTTCACCATCGCCGTAAATGCGTCTCCAGCGATCGAATCCGGTGGAGTTGAAATAGTCTTTGACAATTGTTTTATCGTCTGCTGCGTTCATGAAATTGGATTTTATCGAAGTGTTCCCAACGGTTAAACTTACCATTTATACGAACCGCAGAGGACGCAGAGGAGGAGAGGAAGAGGAGAGGAAGAGGAGAGGCATTGCTTATTTTAGGCATTGGGCAATAAGCGCTGCCAGGTTAGTTCGTTAGTTGATTCGTCTAGATGCCAGCGCAGCAGTTGATGAGCGGGTTGGCTGAGGTAGGGGCTAGTTTTGTTGTTTTTCTGGCGATCGCGTTTTGACGGTTCTTTGAGTAAGCCTATGGCGCGACGGGGGGATTCTGTGGCAAGGGCGATCGCAGTCTCGACTTCACAAATCCCCCAGCGCACTAAATTTTGTACTCCGACTAGCAGCGGCAATGTTGTCCCGGAGAGGGTTCCATCTCGCAGGCGTGCGGTGCCGTTTTTCACTTCTATCTGCCGCGTATCCCACGGATAAATGCCATCGGGGAGTCCCAAGGGTGCTAAGGCATCGCTAACCAAGAAAATTCCTTGCTCAGATAGCTCCCCCTGCTGCCCCTGGTTTAGGGAGGTAGAACTGGCGCGTAGCAGCAGCTGAATCATTGTCTGAGAGACGTGCTGACCATCGGCAATTAAACCACACTGTACTGCTGGATGAACCAGGGCGGCTCCTAATAAGCCGGGTTCGCGGTGATGTAATCCGGGCATGGCATTGAAGGCATGAGTCACCATCGACGCCCCCAGTTTGAAAGCTTGCTGCGCTTGGGCTTCAGTGGCTTGGGAGTGTCCCAGACTGACGGTGATCCCAAGACTTCGCAAATACGCGATCGCTTCCCCAGTCCTATCTAACTCTGGTGCCAAAGTAATCGCTTTCACGATACCCGCATAATCCCCTAAAACCCGTTTCACGTTGTCAATCGTCAACGGCAATAGGTACTCGGCGGGGTGTGCGCCTCGCTTCTGGGGATTGAGAAATGGCCCTTCCAAATGCACTCCCAAAATCTGGGCAGTAGCTCGATCCTGGTTCGGGGAAGCGACAAAATTGGAGAAAATAGAGAGCGATCGCTGAATGTTTTCAACCGATGTTGTAACGATGGTTGGTAAAAATCCATCAACGCCCTGATTCCAGAGAAATTTACAAATTTCCGGTAGCTTATCGCAATTTTCCAGATTCAATTCTGGAAATGCCAACCCCAACGCCCCATTAATCTGCAAATCGACACCACCCAGAGACACCCAATCTCCCTCTACATCCAGCACTTGCAAATCCTCAGGTGGAACCATTTTGAAGACAGTCTCCATTGACAGAATTTGCTCAATCCTGCCCTGATGAATCCAAATCTGCTGTAAGCTTTCGTAGCCTCGGAATCGAGCATTGCGAATCACGATTGGGGCAGTCATGGATAGCGTTGTTGCGTCTGTCATCACTTTTGCGACAAGATACCTAAATTCGGGCAGACACCAGTTTATCTAACAACCAACTGTAAAGACACGGCAGTGCCGTCTTCCTACCAACCAACTGATAACTCACGAAAAAATGACTCAACCGTTAATTGGCATCATCATGGGTAGCGATTCCGATTTGCCCACAATGCAAGGCGCGATCGCAATTTGTGAAGAATTTGGCGTCGGCTGCGAAGTCGCCATCGTCTCTGCCCACCGTACCCCGGAACGGATGGTGGAATACGCCCAACAAGCCCACCAGCGCGGCATCAAAGTGATTATCGCCGGTGCCGGTGGTGCTGCCCATCTCCCCGGTATGGTAGCGTCTCTAACACCCTTGCCAGTAATCGGGGTGCCAGTCGCCAGCCGTCACTTGCAGGGCGTTGATTCTCTCTATTCCATCGTGCAAATGCCAGCAGGGATTCCCGTCGCGACTGTCGCGATTGGCAATGCGAAAAATGCCGGTTTGTTGGCTGTGCAAATCTTGGCATCCCACCAGCCAGAATTACTCGAACGAGTGCAGCAATATCGCCGCAGTTTAAATGATTCCGTGATGGAGAAACAGCAGCTTCTGGATGAAATCGGCTATAAGCAGTATTTGGAGAAGATGCCCTAATTTTAAGGGCGAGTCGGTTGTTTTTTAGGCTTGGGTGGGTAGGAGAAACGGCTGAAATCTCAAGAATAATTTTTTGATGCCAACCACTTTCTTTATCGATAGCGAGGTACGTTTAGCGGAACTGAAGGGACGACAGGGGAAGATTTTTTGAGATTTAGCCCAACTCTATCCATTGAGCGTTTCGCGCTTAAAGCAAAGTTTAATCTTGTCCGATAAAAGCTTGCAAGCTTGATTTTTACTATTTTTGTAACAGTTTTTATTTACTAGTAAAATATAAAATAAAAAAATTGCATTTTATTTATATATAAACTTTTTAAGAAAGCATTTTTTGGAACAAAGTAATTGCTTGATTAAAGTTTCTATAAAATTGGGATTTCCGGAAAAATTCAAGCTTCTGAAGTGGAGATGAATTCATTGAATAAATTTTAGCCCTTTTTGAGTCATCCCCCT
The DNA here is from genome assembly GCF_014698845.1 of Coleofasciculus sp. FACHB-1120. NCBI lineage: Bacteria > Bacillati > Cyanobacteriota > Cyanophyceae > Coleofasciculales > Coleofasciculaceae > Coleofasciculus > Coleofasciculus sp. FACHB-1120. The sequence goes on from NZ_JACJTV010000044.1 coordinate 12,329, forward strand.
ATAGATGGATATAACCTGAGTTGGCTACAAATTCGCTCAAACTCCCGTGATTTCTAGTTCCAACAGAGTTTTGCGGGTTGAGATCCCAGACCCAGAATCTAAAAATGTAATCCTCGATACAGAATTTCCCCCCTCGGAAAATACAAAATCTTAAGATTTCCCAGACCAATTAGCCATTCCCTCTAGATGTTGATAAAGGAAAAAATCCCTAATGAGTTGCCAGTAAGGTTTTGTCATATACTCACTTCAAATGACTGGATTTACTGATTTTTGACTAAACCGATGGATGTGTCGGACTGATTGAGGAAAGCGCAGTGATGATGTCTAAATTAATGCTCAAAAAGAAGAAGTCGAAAGCCAAAAAGAAGCGATTGTCTTCTAATTGGCAAGTCCAATCTCCCCGGACTGCCATGATGTTTAAGCAGTTGCAAACTGTCATTAAGCGGCTGACGCCAAGTTGGCAAGCTTGCATTCCCATCGCCACTTTGATTGTGATGGTGTGGGGTTATGCAGCAGTCGCCCAGGATGCTCCGGCGGCTGAGGGACCGACGACAGCCGAGCTAAAAGTAGCGCTAGACACCCTATGGGTAGCGATCGCTGCCTTCCTGGTGTTCTTCATGAACGCTGGTTTTTGTATGTTAGAAACTGGCTTCTGTCGCCAGAAAAACGCGGTCAACGTTCTTGCCAAAAACTTGATTGTGTTTGCTCTAGCGACCGTCGCTTTTTGGGCGATTGGTTTTGGCTTGATGTTCGGGGACGGCAATCCCTTCATTGGTCTAAATGGGTGGTTTTTGAGCGGAGCCGATAACAGCCCCGCCACCAACGATGCCTATCAAGGTGTTTTCAGCTCTCTGAAATGGGCTGGCGTTCCCCTCGCTGCTAAGTTTTTGTTCCAGCTAGTATTTGCCGGAACAGCCGCCACGATTGTTTCTGGAGCGGTTGCAGAACGGATTAAGTTTGTAGACTTCTTAATCTTCAGTCTCTTATTGGTAGGGATTGCCTACCCGCTCACCGGACACTGGGTCTGGGGCGGTGGCTGGCTGCAAACCAGAGGCTTCTGGGATTTCGCGGGTTGCACGGTCGTTCACTCAGTGGGTGGCTGGGCAGCTTTGATGGGAGCCGCATTCTTAGGGCCACGGCTTGGTAAATATCAAGACGGGCAAAGCGTTGCTTTCCCTGGTCATAACCTGAGCATTGCCACCTTGGGCACTTTGATTCTCTGGTTGGGCTGGTTTGGTTTCAATCCAGGCTCCACAATGGCTGCCGATGCAAACGCCATTACTCACATTGCCCTGACAACCAACATGGGGGCTGCTGCGGGTGCAATCTCCGCTACCGCCACGGCTTGGCTGTATTTGGGTAAACCGGATCTGTCGATGATTATCAACGGCGTCCTGGCTGGCTTGGTTGCGGTGACAGCTTCCTGTGCTTTCATCAGCCTTGGCAGTGCTTTGATTATTGGTCTGGTTGGGGGAGTATTAGTCGTTTTCGCAGTTACTTTCTTTGACAAAATCAAAATTGATGACCCGGTGGGTGCGACCTCAGTTCACCTAGTTTGCGGCATCTGGGGGACTTTGGCAGTGGGTTTATTTGCTGCTGGCCCTGGTGTCTATTCCTGGTACGGTGAGGGTCTTGGCCCAACCAAGGGGTTATTGCTCGGTGGTGGTCTCGGACAGTTCATCACTCAACTGATTGGTGTTGTCACAGTGGGAGGCATAACCGTTCTACTCAGTACAATCTTCTGGCTGGCGCTGAAAGCGACCCTCGGTATCCGAGTCACTCCAGAAGAGGAGTTTGAAGGTTTGGATATCGGCGAACACGGTATGGAAGCCTACAGTGGATTCCTTAAGGAAGGAAGCTCTAGTGGATTTTCTGATACTGGTAAGCACGGTGGAATGCCGAATTCACCGGGTGAATACGTCAAGTAACGACAGATAAGCCAAAAGAAAACATTTTCCTCTTTTGAGTTTTGTCTTTTCCCAATAGAGTCCGCCAAAATTCCCAACGATATAGAAGCTCTGGGAATTAGGCGGATTTCTTTTTTTCATCTATCTGTGGGTGGAAAGTTGATGAGCAACCCCGTTCGTTTAGATAATTCCACTACAGAATTGCCCTGATTGAAATTGATGCAATCAGATTCATTTGCTTAAGAATCGCGATCGCTCGATTTGTGGATGCTAGCAATTTAAGATTAAATTCAACCTTTGCTGAATCTGATTTAGTGTGTCCACTCGCTCGAAAACCTTTCTTCCGGCTTGGGCGCTCTTGTCCCTAGCTACCAACGGGTTGCTGATGCTAACAGTAATTTTGTTGCTGAATCGGGATCGGTGGCTGTCAGCTAGGTTACAAGCTAGCGAAGCTACACCTGTAGAGCCGATCCCAGAAGACATCTCTACTAGCCTGCTGACGAAAACACTGCCTGTCACACCTGCGTTAGGGCCGCGCCACCAGCTGAATTACGCTCAGTGGGTGACGCTGCTCAGGCAAGAAGCGGAGGTAGCCGCAACCAAAAATCCCAAACATTTAACCGTACTGGCTGGGGATTCGCTCAGTCTGTGGTTTCCTTCGGAGCTATTGCCCACAGAGCGCACTTGGCTCAATCAAGGAATTTCTGGAGATACTTCGGGGGGTTTGCTCAACCGATTGGATGTGTTGGACGAAACTCAACCGGAAATGATCTTGGTGATGATTGGCATTAACGACCTGATCCGAGGAGTGGGGGATCGGAGAATCTTGGCGAACCAACGACAGATTATTCGCTACCTGCGACGGGTTCATCCCCAAGCACAGATTGTTGTGCAGTCGATTTTGCCCCACGGCGGTAAAAAGTCAACCTGGGTGGGACGCGATCGCCTGATTCGGATTCCCAACAGTCGCATCCGCGAACTAAACCGACAACTGGGCGCGATCGCTCGTTCGGAATCTGCCAGCTATCTCGATCTCTATCCCCTATTCGTCGATGGCAATGGTAATATACATCCCGAACTGACGACGGATGGCTTGCATCTAAGCCCTCAAGGCTATGTTATTTGGCGCTATGCCCTTCAATTCTTCATGCAGGTGGAAACAGAAACCAGCAAAGCTAATTAGAAAATCCTGGCTTTGACTTTGTTGGGTAACGCCAGCTGAGCGTCCAGGCATTTTATGATCGACGAGGAACCACCAGAATGAGAGAGGAAACGGCTGCATGGATACAAAAGCCTTCAAACGGTCATTAAACAGTTCTGAGAACTACCATCGCAAGGGCTTTGGTCATCAAGAGGAAGTCGCTGGTGTCCTCAAATCCGAGTATCAGAGCCATCTCATTCAGGAAATTCGGGAAAACAACTACACCTTGAAACGCGGTGATGTCACTATCCGGTTAGCCGAATCGTTTGGTTTTTGCTGGGGTGTGGAACGCGCCGTCGCAATGGCTTATGAAACCCGCCAGCACTTCCCGACCGAACAGATTTGGATTACCAATGAAATTATTCACAACCCTTCTGTGAATCAGCGCTTGCGCGACATGAAAGTAGGGTTTATCTCAATCGAGAAAGGCGAAAAAGACTTCTCTGTTGTCGATACGGGGGACGTGGTGATTTTACCGGCATTTGGTGCTAGCGTTCAGGAAATGCAACTGCTCAACGACAAGGGTTGCAAGATTGTGGATACAACCTGTCCTTGGGTTTCTAAAGTTTGGAATACGGTCGAAAAGCACAAGAAAAAAGCTTACACCTCGATCATTCACGGCAAATACAATCACGAAGAAACCGTCGCCACCAGTTCTTTTGCTGATAAGTATTTGATCGTGCTGAATCTGGCACAAGCGGAGTATGTCTCCGACTACATTCTCAATGGTGGGAATCGCGACGAATTTATGACAAAATTCAGCCGCGCTTGCTCAGATGGATTCGATCCCGACACTGATTTAGAGCGGATTGGCATTGCTAATCAAACCACGATGCTCAAGAGCGAAACCGAGCTAATCGGCAAGCTATTTGAGCGCACCATGATGAGAAAGTATGGGCCAAGCGAGTTAAACGAGCATTTCCAAAGCTTCAACACCATCTGTGACGCCACTCAAGAGCGGCAAGATGCCATGTTTCAGCTAGTCGATGAAAAGCTAGATGTCATGGTGGTGATTGGGGGGTTCAATTCGTCCAATACGACGCACTTACAAGAAATTGCCATTGAGCGGAAAATTCCTTCCTATCACATCGATAGTGCCGAGCGAATTGGCCCTGGCAATCGTGTGGAGCATAAGCCGCTGGGTGGCGATTTGAAAGTTCAGGAAAATTGGCTACCCGCTGGTCCCATTGTGGTAGGGGTTACTTCTGGAGCCTCAACTCCCGATAAGGTGGTGGAGGATACGATCGAGAGGATTTTTGAGCTGAAAGTGGCTGCGATGGTTTAACAAAATTAGGGAATAGATTAGTTGCGAGTTTTGAGTTTTGATTTCAAGAGAAACTCAAAACTTTCAGCTTTTTTGGGCACCATCTGCAACTGGGGAAGCATCGTTGAACTGGTCTTGGTTGTAGTAGTAAAGCGTGCGGATGGGGTAAGGGATGTTAATGTCAGCGCGATCGCAAGCTTGTTTGATCGCGATCATCACCTTGGTTCTAGTACGGCGCACATCTACTTTGTGCGGCGATGTCCAATAGCGGACGACCAAGTTCATCGAGCTATCACCAAAGCCTAATCCATCCACTTCCGGTGCTGGCTTCGATAAGACGCCTTCGACTTTTAACACGGCTTCGAGCAGAGTTTCGACGGCGTAGGGTAAAGGGGTATTGTAATCAACGCCAATTTCTAAATCTGTCCGGCGGTGGGGCATCGCCGTCAGCACTTGCACCGGACTCGTGAAGACAATCGCATTTGGCACAACGATGCGCTCTCCCTGATAGGTGATAATTTGGGTGGCGCGCAGGGAAATTTCTTCAATCGTTCCCTCGAAACCGTTTACTATCACTTGATCCCCCAACCGAAACGGTTCCTGCAACAGCAGCAGCACTCCCGCCAGAAAATTTTTGAAAATATCTTGAAAGGCGAAGCCAATCGCGACCGAGCTGAGTCCCAGCAAACCAATGATGTCGCCCAGCCGCAAGTCTGGGAAGGCAACAACACAGGCGAAGAGAATCCCTACCACCCAGGTTCCTACAAAACTAGTCTGCACAAGCAGCAGGCGCAGTGATGGGTTTTTCAGGGCACGCCTGCCAACACCACGGACGATCCGCCGAACTAGATTCGCTCCATACCGGGTTAAACATAGGATCGCGATCCCCATCAAAATTCCTGGTAGTGCCTCAATAGTTTGACCCATCAGGTTTAACAGGCTCTGTTGGATTTCTTTAATCAAAGCAGCCATAAACGAAAAGGATTATCTTAACTTTTGACTTTTGCCAGGATATCAAATATCTCAAAACTGCTCGGTTTTTTTCGCTTGGGGTTTGGAGTAAGCGATCGCTTTTAGTTGGCTTTCTTCCGACACTCAATGTGTTATACAACACCAGTAAACAGGAAGTTGCTGGCGATCGCTCCCACGACATCCCCTGACTTCCCTGAAGCTAGCACCTCTCCAAAGATGGCTTCAGCAAAGCATTTGGCAGTTTTGTAACGAAATGTTAAGCAGAATTTATTAAAAATTATTGCGATTCGTTGATGCAGTTGCTAAGGTGTGCTTAAGAGTTGCTTCTGGTCAATGCTCGTATTTTAGGAGACGTGCCATCCATGCTCTACATCACACTTGGCTGTTCGCCCATTCACTGATTGCAGAATTGCTTGAAACTATTTTTCTCTGACGGCTCTACACCAAATCTTCCTAGACGGCGGAGGAATCCCTTTGTTTCACAATTCAAAATGCATTTCTTCAATTTCATCTGGTTCCTAACCTGTGTTCCCCTTACGTACAGCCAGTCCAACTCTTATTTGGCTGAAGTTTTCCGGAAAGAAATTTCTCAGGTTTGTCGATGAAAATGGGTTCCCTGCAAAAATTCTGAGAAATGTCTGGCTCCCAACAGTTCAGTTCAACTCATCTCTAATTAACGAGTTACTGTTTTCCTCACTGCGTGCTTGGAGGATGCTACCTCTACTTGCAGACCTCTACTCGGCACTAGCTCTTATCAGCGCGGTGAGACCTCAAATGGAGAAGGTTTAAGTTATGAATATTCAAGGAAAGACGGCTCTGATTACTGGAGCTTCCCGTGGAATTGGGCGAGCGATCGCGCTTGAACTCGCGCAACAAGGAGCCAAACGCCTGTTGCTGGTGGCACGCGACGCCGATCGCTTAGCGGAAGTCGCCGCCGAAATCGAAGCACTTGGCGTAGAAGCCGCGATCCTGCCTTTGGATCTGGCTCAGATAGTAGAAGTGAATATTGCGATCGCCCAAGCTTGGCGAGATTATGGTCAGATTCATCTGCTCGTCAACTGTGCGGGAGTTGCACACCAAGCGCCCTTTTTGAAATCTCAACTCCCGGATGTGCAGCAAGAAATCGCGATTAATTTAATGGGAATGTACACCATGACTCGTCTGGTTGCTCGACGTATGGCAACCCAACGGGAAGGAACCATCGTGAACGTTTCTAGCTTGATGGGCAAAATTGCCGCACCGACGATGGCGACTTATTCAGCCACCAAGTTTGCGATTTTGGGATTCACCCAAGCCTTGCGCGGCGAACTTGCCGACTACAATATCCGGGTGATGGCTTTGCTGCCATCTTTGACCGACACTGACATGGTACGAGATTTAAAGTGGTTTCGCTGGGTAGTCCCCACAACTTCTCAGAAAGTCGCTCAGGCACTCGTTGCCGGACTGCAAAAGGAATCGCCAGAAATTTTAGTGGGATGGCAAAGTCATTTAGCCGTGTGGTGCAATCGCATTGCACCTTGGCTGCTAGAGAAAGTTTTACTGCTAGCAGCACCCCTGTCGAGGTATAAGCAAAAGCGCTATCACAGACTCCGTGAGGCTGGAGTAATTTCACGTTAAAGTCTGTTATCAACAGGGGAATCTGATTCTAGAGTAGAGACGCGATTAATCGTGTCTCTACCTACTTTAGCTGTGAAATTTATTTCCAGGCTCCGAACGTTAGTGCCATTTAACCTAACTGTATTTGGATAGACTGATTGCAGATAAACAGATGTTAACGATGAGTCAAAATCGCCAGATATTAGATGACATTGCCGAACGCATCCAAGCAATTGTCAATGCTGAAACAGCCTCCGTGGTGCTAGCTGAGTCCGAAGAGGAAACCGTCTACTATGCGGCAGCAATAGGCAAGCACGCTGAGTGGGTGTTGGACAAAAGGGTTGCCGCAGCGACTTCCGGATTGTGTGGTACGGCATTTCAGAGCGACAAACCCGTGTTAGTTTGTCGTACTGAGGGCGATCGCCGAGTCCGGCAAGATCATGCTAAAGCGTTGGGAATAGAGACAGCTTTAGCCGTGCCTCTCTACTACGAAGGCAAGCTTTTGGGAGCGCTACAAGCTTGGAATCGTACTGACGGCAGCTTATTTGACGAAGAGGCAGAAAGTGTTTTGGCTGCTTACGCCTCTGAAGTTGCTCCACTGGTTTATCAATACCAGATAACTATGAAGTAGAGGATAATTTGCAGGAAAAAGCGATCGCGCTGGCTTGAAATAAGCAACAAATCGAAGATGAGAAAATGACCCAAGATGAACCCATAGAACCAAAGCTTCTACGCCACTCCAATTCCCTCTCTTCCTCCAATCCCCCCTCCTCGCTTGCGGGGAGGGGGTTAGGGGGTGGGGTTCCGGGACAATCTTGGCAAACTCCGCCCCAACTCTGGGAAAAACTCAAGCCACTGGGTCGCCAAATGCGTCATCAACCGACTCCAGCAGAAGAGAAACTTTGGCAGAAATTAAGAAACAAGCAACTGTTGGGATTTAAGTTTCGCCGTCAGCATTCAATTGACCGTTTTATTGTTGATTTTTACTGTAATGAAGCGCAGTTAGTGGTGGAGGTGGATGGAGAAATTCACGACTACACTCAGGAGGAAGATGCGATCCGTCAGGAGTTTTTGGAGAGTCTAGGGTTGCGGGTTGTGCGGTTTAGGAATGAGGCAGTTTTGAGTTCAATTGATGAGGTGCTGGAAGGGGTTGCGGGTTGGTTGCAGAGATAGAACCCCACCCCCAACCCCCTCCCCGCAAGCGAGGAGGGGGCTAAGAGAGAGATGGGTGCGATCGCGTGTTTTTGATGGGGATGCGATCGCTTACTCAGCAGTATCTTCAATTAACCGCTATTGCACCTGCCAAACCTTAACAGTTTTATCATAACTACCACCACCGCTAACGAGAGTTTTTCCATCAGGACTGAAACCAACTGACTCAACATAAGATTGATGCCCAGAAAGGGTGCCGATTTCTAGTCCAGTTTGTATATCCCATAGTTTAATGTTTTTGTCATCACTCCCACTAGCAAGGATTTGACCATCAGGGCTGAACGCCACAGATGTCACCTGGTCAGTGTGACCGCTAAGAGAACGAATTAGCTGTCCTGTTTGCCAGTTCCATATCATGATGTTATGGTCTTCACTACCACTAGCTAAGGTATTACCTTGAGGACTGAAGGCAACAGCACGAACACACCTTTGATGACTCTCTAAGGAGCTAATTTCTTCTCCTGTTTTTCCGTCCCAGAGTTTGATAGTTTTATCGCAACTTCCACTGGCAAGTATTTGCCCATCAGGACTAAAAGCGAGGGACTGAATGTAATCTGAATGCCCAGAAAGCGTGCGGATTTGTTCTCCAGTATTCACGCCCCATAATTTAATTGTTTTGTCATCACTTCCACTAGCAATAATCTGTCTATGAGGACTGATAGCAACGGAAGTAACACGGTCTGAATGCCCAGAGAAAGAGCGAATTTCTTTTCCAGTATTCGCGTTCCACAATTTAACGGTTTTGTCATTACTTCCACTGACTAGAAGCTGCCCATCAGAACTGAATGCGATCCCACGAACCTTTAGATAATGTCCAGAAAGTGTTTTGATTTCTCTTCCGGTATTTAGGTTCCACAGTTTAATACTGTCATCATCACTACCACTAGCTAATGTTGTTCCATCAGGGCTAATAGCTACTGAACGAACCGCAGCAATCATTCCTGAATGCCCTGTGATATTGTAAATTAGTAATGCCTGACTGTAATCGTTAATGGCTTCGTTATATTTTCCCTGCCTACCGTAGGCAATTCCTCGGCTGTAGTAAGCTTCGCGGTATTTAGAGTCTAGCTTAATTGCCTCAGTAAAATTTTCAACCGCATTCTGATTTTCTGCCAAATTTAAGTTGGCAAGACCCCGTTTGTAGTAAGCATCAGCGTAATAGGTACTGGCGTCTTCCGCTTTGCTTTCAATCACCTCATTAAAATCTTCAATCGCTTTTTCATGTTCTCCCAATTCACCCCAGATAGAACCACGCCTTAAAAAGGCCGATGGATAGTCAAGATTGAGATCGAGTGCCACGTTCAAATCTTCAATCGCTTTCTGATAATTTCCTATTCCAAGGTAGATGGTTGACCGACCTAAATAAGCATCGTAAAAGTCAGGATTGCGCTTAATAGCTTCGTTGAAGTCATCAAGTGCTGCCTGATAGTTACCCAATTTAATGTAGACAGCGGCTCGTCCAAGTAGTGGTTCAACATAGCGCTCTGGATCGGGTTGCCACTTGCCGTCATCTGGCTCAAAAGGAAACTTGGGATTTACAGCCAATGCTTTAGTATAATCTGCTATTGCTTTTTGTTGATATTCATTCGATTTTTCCTGATACTTAATAATTTGTTGCTGATATCCAAGTTTTTTTTGCTTGTTGCTTAACTCTAATTCCTGCTTTTCAATATCTCTCTGCTGATATTCAAGGGCTTTTTGTTCATCCCCTAATCTTGAATAAGCTCGTCCTCGGCTAACATAACCTTCCGCAAAGTCGCCTTTACTTAAAGCATTGCTGTAATCCTTAATAGCATTCTTATGATCCCCTTTCTCTCTAACTTTCTTTAATCCGTCTTTATAGAATTTTAAAATAGAAGAAGAGGTATTTCCCTTATCACCAATATTAATGTTAATCAAGTTTAACTCTTGAACTGTAAAAAAGGAATCAATCCTTACCAAAGAAAGAGTAGGTGCCAGGGTAGGTACAAACGTAGGTGCTAGGGTAGGTGCAAACGTAGGTGCCAGGGTAGGTACAAACGTAGGTGCCAGGGTAGGTGCAAAAGAAGGGCTGAGAACAGAATTAGCCGAGAGAACCGAATTATCAGACAAAAAACCCCTGCCAGAGGTAATAAAATTTCCTAATTTTTCAAAGAAACTGAGCGGATTTTTTTCCAATGATACTGGCTGAAGTTGATTGATTAGGAGAGCCTCAGCAGCTAAAGCTTTATTTATGCTGACACCAGGAATGACAACCCATACCAGACTGATAATTAATGCAAGGAAAACCGAAAACGCAAGTTTAGGGAGTAGCTGTAGTTTAGCCATAGAGACAGCTTTCAGCCTTTGGATGAATTCTGCTTGTTGCGATTGCAGCAGGGTAGCCCAGTCCATGCTCATACTAATTTGATTGACTTTACTATGAATCCAAACTTAGTATTCCCACTGAAGCGGCAAAAATCTCAAAGTAAGCCAATTAACTACCGTAAAGCTTGCGATCGCAACAATTTATCAGCCCAAGCCGCATCTCCGTCTGATAGCGATCGCACTAGCTCATAAACCTAATCTGTTGTGAACCCCCTCTTTACTTGTTAGTTTCATTATCACTTCTGACCCTCATCGTCACTTCTTAGCCCCCTCCTCGCTTGCGGGGAGGGGGTTGGGGGTGGGGTTCTACCCCATATCGTAGCCAAACAAATTAGAGTTAAATCTACTCAATGCAAAACAATTAAGAACAGGTTGTGCCTACACCACATTGATCGTCACTTTTCAGCCAACCCTTAACACCTCGATATTCAATCTGCGCCCATTCTCCCTGACAGCCTATTAATTTAACATCAGTTCTACGTGGAACTCGTGCGATTTTTCGGCTTTGCTGACTGGGACTAGCATAAAGATTAACCCCATTCGTTTCATAGCCCCTCGTTGACGTGCCTAACATGGGCAAAAACACCCAGCCAGTTCCCTGAAAGCCGCCAATTTCTCTATCAGCATTCGTAATTTTTACCCAATTTCCAGAGGAAGCGATGATTTCAACTGACTCGTATGTAGGGATTTTTCCCAAGATTCGACTATTACTACTTGGGCCAGTACGCACATTTAAACCTTGCGGATCTTTGTCTATAACGACGGCAGAAATATCGCATTTTTTTTCATTAACTGGTTGCGCTAATACGCTAAGATTAGCCGTGCCAGTATTGATAACCCAGCTCATACTAGCTAGCGCTAATCCTACGGTTAGCTTTGATGCTGTCTTGTTCGCCTTTTTAGTCATAAGTTTCCCAATTATTTAACACCAGCGTTAGTGCTGGTGCCAAACAATTACTTCATATCGTAGCCAAACAATTTCGGATCAACTTCTCCTAGTTGCAAGTCGGCTAAACCATACTCTGCCCAGCGTCGTTCCACCATCGCCGCCACATCTGGATCGGATTTCAAAGGTTCGCCCCATTCATGTTCGGTTTCAGGAGGAATTTTCGTGGTCGCATCAATTCCCATGCGTCCGCCTAAACCAATTTTTTCACTGGCGAAATCCAAAGTATCAAAAGGCGTATTCGGCAAAATGAAAACATCACGCACCGGGTCAACTTTGGAACTAATTGCCCACACCACTTGACGCGGATCGCGAATGTTAATGTCCTTATCTACGACAATCACAAACTTGGTGTAAGTAAACTGAGGTAAAGCACTCCAAAAAGCTAAGGCTGCACGTCGCGCTTGTCCCGGATATGCCTTGTCAATGGAAATAATCGCCGCTTTATAACTCAGCGCTTCCATTGGCAGGAAGAAATCAACAATTTCTGAAACTTGTTGCCGCAAAATCGGCGTGTAGATGCGGTTCAGCGCGATCGCCATCATCGCTTCTTCTTTTGGCGGACGACCGCTAAAAGTTGTCATATATATTGGGTCTTTGCGGTGCGTCATGCACTGGAAGCGAATTAACGGCGAATCCTCGACACCGCCGTAATAGCCCATATGATCGCCAAAGGGGCCATCTGACAGCACTTCCCCCGGTGTAATGGTGCCTTCTAGGACAAATTCCGAGTCGGCTGGCACTTCTAAATCCACCGTCTTACACTTCGCCAACTGCACCCCAGAACCGCCGTAGAGTCCCGCAAACAGCCATTCTGATAAATCGACTGGAATCGGTGTTGCAGCTGCCATAATGATCAGAGGGTCAACACCGAGTGCGATCGCCACCTCCAACTTTTTCCCCTGTTCCGCCGCCTTGCGTAGATGTCTGGCACCACCTCGCACCGATAGCCAATGCACCGTCATTGTGTTGCGAGATTGCAGTTGCAGCCGGTACACTCCCACATTCGGCGTACCCGTCTCGCAATCCTTGGTAATTACCAAGCCCAACGTGATAATCTTGCCAGCATCACCCGAATAAGGACGAATGAGCGGCAATTGGTTCAGATCCAGATCATCGCCTTGGATAACCACTTGTTGACAGGCTGGGAAAAAATCGCGCCCCGGTTTCGCCTTCAGCACATCAAATAGCACCTTGCCAAACTCCACCGCCTGAGAAATCTTCTTCGGTGGCTTCGGCTGTTGCAACATACTCAGCTTTTTGCCCAGTTCCTCCAACTCCAACGGATGCTGCATATTCATCGCCCAGCAAATCCGTTCAACTGTACCCATCAGGTTCACCGCCACCGGATAAGCTGACCCTTTTACATTTTCAAATAGCAGCCCAGGACCACCGCGTTGTAACATCCGGTTGGAAATCTCAGCAATTTCCATATCTGGGTCAACGAGGGCATCGATTCTCCGTAACTGCCCTCGTTCTTCCAGTAGCTTGATAAATCCCCGCAAGTCTCTTGCCATAGTAAAGATTAAGAAGTATGAAGCACTTTCTTTTATTATGAGGGGAATCCTAACACTAGGAGTGCCCCCTAGAGACTTCAGGGGTAAGCCGCCTCAATATAACCCCAAAAAACTATGCCAGATAACGTTCGCGTGACCTCGGTAAATGATTCTGCTGTTATTAATGAAATTAGCTTCTGTATCTATCAAGCCATTATTTTCATTCAGCAACAGCAGCCCAAATTATTAACTGAAAAGTACCGGAATGTTCCCTGGAGTGATGCGCCTTATCAATCCTCTTTCCTATTAAAACTGCAAACAGAACTCAACAAAGCACCTGATAGAGATGCACTAATTAAAACAGTACGAAAATTACTGCAATTAATCTTAACCCCTCAATGTTTAGAATTACCGATATCTATTAAATTAATAGAAAAACTTCGTATTTTAATCGATTCAGCATCTGAAAGAGATTCTAGAAATGGATCGGCCTTTTCACCTCCACCAGAAGCGCCACGAGTGCTGATTCCAGAGCAACATATCGCGATTTTGCTTTTGGACGCTGAAAACTTACAACTCGATACCGAAACAGAAAAGTTTTTAACAACCCTCTGCACTTACTTTATCCAAGTTAAAATTGCCTTTGCAAATTGGCGACGTATGGGTAAATTAGATGCGGAATTGCATGAACGTGGCTATGATTTAATTCACGTTCCTGCTGGTAGGGATAACGCTGATGGAAAAATGATAGCAGTTGGCTTATCAATCCGCGAACATTACCCAAAAGTTAAAGAAGTCTTAGTTTGTTCATCAGATACGGTGATGACCAATCTTTGCAACCATCTTCAGAAATACGGATTAACGGTATATCGGGTTTTTCGACAGGGTTCTAATATAACCGTATCTAACTATAAAACAGGTAAAATTGAAAGTTATACGCCCAAAGACTTACCAGTTATCCCACCATTAATGCAATGTATTAGTTATTTAAAAGCGTTGCTTGTCGAAGAACAAGAACGGACTAAAATTCAGTGGGTAAAGTTATCTGCCCTATCTCAGCTATTTTACGAAAAGTACGAAATTACTATCAATCAAGTTGTTGATACTTATAGTCCCGGTAAGACTGATAAAGATATTTTCATAGATAAACCCTCTGATTTTGTAGTACATCAACTCCCCGAAACTGCTGAGATATATATCAATCTATTTAAAATCGGTCAAATGACCAAAACGACTAAACAAGATCCAGAGTTGAAAACTGATAAAACTCAAGCCGGGAATCAGACTTTAGTTGAACCACAAAAAGCGCCAGAAAATCCTAAACTTGAACAGCAATCAGACGATAAACTTCAACCTTTATCTACTATCACTTCTCTAGCAGAACTAGAAAATGCAGTTGTAAAGGTTATTCAGGCAATGCACGCGCAATCTTTAGACGCAAAAGTATTAACAGGATCGCTAGGTGGAGAATTCAGTAAAGTGTATGGTGAATCCCCGACTGCATTAGTTAAAAAACTCAAGCCGGGTACTAATTTTACCCAGTTTTTACAGTCGTGTTCTACGTTAAAAGTGGAAAAAAATGGGCAAGGTTATCAGGTAGCGATCGCTCACGCCTCTTCATCTAAAATTAACTCCTGTCTTGAGCTGGAACAAGTGTTATTCAATATATTGAATACGCTAACGGGTGAGTCCTCAAAAAACTATATTCCCCTAGAAAGTTTAGGAGGAGAATTTCATAAAAAATACAATCAACCAATCTCTGAAATTATCAAACACTTCAATCCAGAAGGTAGCTTCACTCAATTTTTAAAGTCTTGTCGTTGCTTCAAAGTAGAGAAAACCAATAAAGGCTATCAAGTAGCGATCGCTCAAAACTCCTAAATCAAAAGTCAATCCAATTGCCTATCTTAAGCGAATTAATTCTTAGATGCCAAAAAGGCTTTGAATTCGTTGGCGGATTCGGATTAAAGGAGTCTGTTCCGACACTTCTTCTGTCAGTAGCCCCAAATCTCGTAATGCCTGTTGCCGTTCTGATAATTTTTGGGCAATCTGATCGGCTAACTCCTGATGAGTGACTAAAAGCTTTTGTAAATCGTTGCGGTCTACGACAAACAAAATCGCATCTTCCACAGTCCGAACGGTTGCAGAACGCGGAGTTCCCAGTAATAAAGAAATTTCTCCAAAAAATTCGCCTTTGTGAAGCGTTGCAATATATTTCTCTGCTTTTTGAGAAAACACTTCTACAGAGCCAGTCAAAATAATATAGAATGAATCGCCGGGGTCATTTTCTTGACAAACAACCTGTCCGTTTGGAAACAGTTGTCGATATCCGTACTCAATCAATTGCCGCAGTTCTAAATCCGTACACGACTCAAAGAAAGTAACTCTTCGCAACAAATCACGCAGCGTCCAGTTATCGGGGGATTTGGCAAGAACTTTGGTGTTGGGTGTGATGGGGTTATCGGGCGAATTGACTTTGCCATTAGGAACATCTGTAGCACTGGTTTTCTGAAACCGATGCGTTATATCTTCTAAATTGCGAATGTGTATATCTCGTTGGGGAAAAGGAATTTCGATTCCTCGGTTGCGGAATTCATGCTCAATCGAAAAATTTAAAGAGCTTTTAATGGGATCGCTACCTTGCGGTCGATCGATCCAAACTAATAGCTCAAAATCTAAAGAACTTTCCCCAAAACCTTTAAACCAAACTTTGGGAGCCGGAGAAGATAAAACGCCGGGTTCCATTCGAGCCGCCGCTAAAAGTGCCTCTGTAACTAATATGGGTTCGCTCCCATAGGCAACTCCAATCGGGATATGGATGCGACACTTTGGGTCTTTATAGGTCCAGTTAATAATATGGTTTTCAACAAAGCGAACATTGGGAACGATGACAAAAACGCCATCCAGTGTCCGAACAATCGTAGAACGAATAGAAATATTTTCTACAGTTCCTAAAAGACCATCTACTTCAATAAAGTCTCCGACTCTAATCGGTTGTTCAAAAAGTAGCGTCAATCCACTGATAAAGTTGCTGGATAGATTTTGTAACCCGAATCCCAACCCAATCCCAATCACTCCAGCGAATACCGTTAGAGAACTCAGGTTGATGCCTGCCGTTTGCAGGACAATCATAAATCCAAAACCTGCTAAAAGGTAGCCGATGACCGCTGCGATCGCTTCTCGCGTTCCCCGATCCAACTTCACCCGCACCAGAATTTTTCGCTTAATCCACTCGCTGATAGCGCGAGAAGCCATAAAGACAGCGATCGCTAACAAAATCAGTTGGACAATCGAACCGAGAGAAAGACGGGTGTTACCGATTTCAAAAAGCGGGGTTGTAAATAGCTGGGATAAGCCAGCAAATATTTCCCCTGCCGCTTTGACTATCCAATCCATGATTTACTCAACCTGAAGCAGGAACTCTCACGCACTTTGTCCATCTCAGCCTCGATTTTTACGAAATGTCAAGGTTTTGCCTGGGAAATCTGCTCATTTTCTCGTTTTCTGCTTTGAGGCTCTACCAGGAAATGCTTACTGAATAGGCTGCTGCCGCGCTTACAAGCTGTTACGCTTCCCACCCTCTTCCTAGACTTTCTCGGCGATTGCGGGACGTAAGAGCCTCCTGAGAGCGTTCTTGGGCGTCTCCCTGGAAACGAGAAATAACTGGTTTGAGCAGAATGAATCGCGGTCAGTATGATGGGAGAAGATGTAAAGAAATGTAAAGGAATATGCAAGATAAAGTCGTTGTCATCGTCGGTGCCACCGGCGGGATTGGTTCCGCCTTAACTCGCAAACTGGCACCAATGGGGGCGCGGTTGGTACTGGCAGCAAGAGATAGCACTCGGTTGGAAAACTTGGCATCTGGACTTCCCCAAGCCTTAACCGTACCTACAGATATTACTAAACCCCAGCAGGTGGAGACGCTAATGGAAAAAGCGATCGCCCACTTTGGTCAAATTGATGTTTTAGTCAATGCGGCGGGCGCTGGCGTAATGAAGCAGTACAACCAGTTAGAACCCGCAGATTTAGACGCCATGCTCGACGTGAACTTAAAAGGCAGTTTCTACACCTGTCAGGCAGCAGCGGAGGCGATGAAGGAGCATAAAAGCGGTCATATCTGCAATGTGGTAGGGATTCTGGGCAAACACTCAATGGCGATGGCAGCAGCTTACTGTGCCTCGAAGTTTGGCGTCGTGGGTTTCAGTAAGTGTATGGCAGATGAGCTGAAGCGCTTCGGCATCAAGTTTACCCTGTTCTACTTTGGCGGCGTTGATTCTCCTTTTTGGGACAATGTCAGCCTAAAAGTCGATCGAAAAAAGATGCTTAGCCCTGAAACAGCGGCGAATGCCATTTTGTTCGCACTCACCGCCGATCCGCAAGCGGTGCCGATGGAAATTAATATTCAACCAGAAAGCCACCTGTTTTTCTAAATCGTCATCGCGAACTCAGTACACCACGTATAAAATCTGCTGTTTTTTACTGGCTCTGTGCTACTGTTGCCATCTCCCACTCAGTCCTTGACATAGCCAGGGAAACCCAGATCCTAAAACACTCAGCACTTTATCAAAGGAGGGATTCTTTCTCAAGAATGACCTGTAAATGCCAGGAAGAGGGCAAAATTTACACTCAGGTAGAGCTGCTCAGACTGGATAAACCATGAAAATTGACCACGTTCACTTCTATGTTGAAGATGCCAAAGCGTCGCGCGACTGGTTTGTGCTACTGCTAGGGTTTCAAGCAGTAGCCGCTGGGGTAAGCGACCACACTCGCACAGAAGTGGTCAGAAGCGGCTCAGTCTATTTTTTGCTATCTTCACCCCTGACATCGGCGAGTCCCGTTGCCCAGTTTCTGCACCAACATCCTCCCGGTGTTGCTGACATTGCTTTTAGCGTTTCTGATGTGGAAGCGGTGATGACGAAGGCGGTCAATGGGGGCGCTAAAGTGTTGCAACCCATCCAGGAACAACCGGGTAAGGTCTTGCTGAAGTGGGGCAAGATTGCTGCTTGGGGTTCTTTGAGTCATACCTTGATAGAAAGGCAGCCTAGGTTTGTTGAGCGCCAAAATAGAGGTTTTATTTGCACTTTTCCCCAGCTTGACTGGGATGGCGGAAAAGTCTTATGGGATGAGGATTCCGAGCAGTTAGATGGCAGGGGCAACACCGGCTTCGTGTTTGGCGGCATCGATCATGTTGTGCTGAATGTGGCGGCTGGGGACTTGGATCGGGCAGTTGCTTGGTATGAAAAGACGCTGGCGTTGATACCTCAGCAGTCGTTTGCGATTCAAACCGAGCGTTCGGGACTGCACAGTAAGGTGATGCTTCATCCGGATGGTTGGGTCAAGTTACCGATTAATCAGCCCGCATCTGCAAATTCCCAAATTCAGGAATTTTTGGAGGTGAATCGGGGGCCAGGAGTTCAGCATATTGCTTTGCAAACGCCCAATATTGTGAATGCGATCGCTTATCTCCGTCAACGCGGTCTACCCTTTCTGCAAGTCCCCCGCTCCTACTACACTCAACTACTTCACCGGCAAGGACTTCAGCTATCGGAGGCCGAAATTCAGGAAATTGCGGTGCAACAAATTTTGGTGGATTGGGAGGAAAACTCTCCCGAAGCGTTGCTACTGCAAATCTTCACTCAACCGATTTTTGAACAACCTACTTTCTTCTTTGAGTTAATTGAGCGCCGCTTACAGGCACGGGGTTTTGGGGAAGGCAACTTTCGCGCTCTTTTTGAAGCGATTGAACGAGAGCAGATGAAGCGAGGTAGCCTGTATTGAGGAACCTATCGGCAGGCAGGTAAAAAGGGGGTAATTTGTGATTAATCTTAGTCATATAGATTAACCCCTGCGTCTAAAAATGTTAAGAATTATCAGTGACTTCGACGGCCCAATTATGGACGTTTCGGAGCGATATTACCAAGTTTACCAGTTTTGTTTGGAACAGACGCGGCGGGAAGACCAGTCAGTGCGTCAGATGTCTAAGGAGGAGTTTTGGGCTTTGAAGCGATCGCGCGTCCCAGAACGAAAAATCGGGATGCTTTCCGGTCTTGATGAAGATCAAGCCCAAGCATTTGCAGCACTGCGGCGTCAAACCGTGCATACGATGCCTTATCTAGTTTATGACGCGCTGGCACCCGGAGCCGTTGACGCCCTAGAGAAAATACAGCAAGCAGGCGTCGATTTGGTGGTAATGACCATGCGCCGTCAACGGGAGTTAGATTATGCTTTTGGTCGCTACGACTTAGAGCGATTTTTCCCCCAAAATCGGTGCTACCACCTGGCTAACGACTACGTGAAGACTCGTGACATCGACGACAAACCGCTACTCATGGAACGTGCGATCGCCGAATTGCCTCCCGCTTCTAACGTGTGGATGATCGGCGATACCGAGGCTGATATAATTGCCGCAAAAAACCACGGCGTCAAGGTCATCGGGGTTTTGTGCGGGATACGCGATCGCGAACAACTTAAGCTATACCAGCCAGACGCGATCGTAAACAACCTCGGTGAAGCCGTGGATTTCGTATTGAGTCAGCCGCTGACTGAAGAATTAAACATAAAAAATGAAAAATTAAAAAGTCTCTGATTAACTCTTAATTTTTCATGATTAATTCTTAGCTCTAGCGCAGAAAGCTACTAACCAGCCAGAGAATAATAAACGTCACCACCGTGACGAATTTATCTGGTGTCAATCCGATATTAGAAATTTGCGTCATCAGCACATTATCGAGCAGCGTTCCCAATCCAATCCCCACGAACAACCCCAGCAGCGTCAGCAGGAAAGCGCGACCAAATTTCCGCTCTTTGCGATTGACCAAAAATAAACTTAATCCTGCCCCTAACGCCATATTCAACGGCAGCGTCGAATCATTGGTGCCTGGATAGACTGTAATGGCGCTCAATGCCAAGAATAAGCCGCTAGGCCACGCCACCTCTTGTAAGCTGGGCGTATCAATCAGATTTTGCAACCAAGCTGGGGAACGGTTAACCGGGGGAGGTGCAAAAGTGGGAGGAGGCGCGATCGCCCGCTCTGGAAACCGAATCCGTTCCGGAACCTTAATTTTTCCCTCTTGGCGCATCCTCAGACGTTCCATTAAAATCGCATCGTAGGCCGTCTCCATCGCTTCCAGAAGCTCCTTCTCGCCATGATGCTCTTGAAGAAGGCGCTTGCGGGTCTCCTGAATTTCCTCAAAAGTTGCGTCTTCTGACAGTCCAAGCTTTTCGTAGGGATTTTGCTCGCTCATCCAAAACCTCCCAGAGATCTATGTATTTTTAGCAGTCTTCATCGACTCAATCATTTCTGGCAATCTAGCTCTATATCTACACTGCCAGTTCCTCAGGCTAAAAAAAAGTATCATTAGCCAGCCGTTCTAACCTACGTAACCGAAGACTCCCTAATTTCCGTTGCGAAAAGAGTATCTCCAACCCCATGAGAGCGCGATTGGAATACTTTCACGCTGATTGGAGAAGGTGCTACGGCTCTTGAAGGATGGAATGGTCATAAATTACTACATTTGGCAAAGTATCTATACATTTTCCGTGAGGTTTTGTCATACTGGTTCTTTGTTCAAAGCCGCTCAAGTCCCTAAAATCGCTACCCAAGCGCAGTTGATCCTGAGCCTTGAGTGCCTACCTTCATCCTATCCTCCAAGTTAGTTTAGCTTGATCCTTGAACACAAGGGCTTCTCCCGAAAGACACTTTTATTCGTTTACCAGCTAACCGTCAGATGATTTATCCGGATTCGCTCGGCAAATTCAATTTTTTTAGACCAAAAAGACTTAAAACAAACCGCCAGACTGCTCATCGTGGAGAATTGACGATTACGAGATATTTTCACTAACTGGGGAGAGCGACGATAATTGTCTAAAATGCTCATTACGTCATTAAACTTGGGAATATTAATAAGGTGAGGAAGCGGTTTTTCGCCTTCCAAAGCGCTTATTTCCCCGACTCGGCCTGTTTGCTTAAAATACCTCTGTCTGTTAATCATAATCCAGTTCTTAGTGGAAAGTTATGGTCATGGCTTCCGCAACTCACAAGATTCTTGTCGTAGATGACGATCCTGCCATCCGGAATCTCATCTATCGTTTCTTAAGTCAAAACTATCAAATGGAGTCTGCTGAAGACGGCAAGACCGCCCGCGCCGTGTTTGATCAATTCAATCCAAACCTGGTGATTCTGGACGTGAATTTGCCTGACGCGAATGGCTATCAACTCTGCAAAGAATTACAAAGCCGCACCGACGTATTAGTGCTGCTGCTAACGAGTCGCGCCGACGAAAACGATAAAATCCACGGATTCTCTCAAGGTGCGGATGACTACATTACCAAGCCTTTTAGCTTGCAAGAGTTGGGCGTCCGAGTCGGGGCACTTTTAAAGCGCCATCGACCCCTGAAAGTTGCCGAACAGCAACGCCTCATCTTTGACAAACTGGTGATCGATCCAGTGCGTCGAGAGGTAAATCTGAGCGACCAACCAGTACCCCTGACCGCCTTAGAATTTAATTTGTTGCATTTTTTGGCAAGTCATCCTGGTCGGGTTTGGCGTCGAGCAGAGCTAATTAAGGAAGTTTGGGCTTCTGACTACATTGGAGATCCACGGGTCGTTGACGTTCATATCGGGCAGATTCGCAAGAAGATTGAAATCGATTCTACTCAGCCTGAGTTAATTCAAACGGTTCGGGGCGTCGGTTACAAGTTTGAAGTTCCGGGTAAACCCGAACTCAATGGCAAAGCGGAACGCTGAAACGGGATAGTTCAAGAACATCAAAGCCTGAAATCATAGTTTTTGCTAGAGAAAAAACGCTTGAGTTCTTTTTTGATGCCACACAAGTATCCGCAGAATACCAATCGGTTCGCTGTGCTACCCCCTCTCATCCTACTAAGCCTGGTTATGAGTCTTCTGCTGGGGGCTTGCACTGCCCCGGCTCTTTCCCCAAAGGCATCTGAATCGACATCTACCACTCTAACGGTTGCTGCTGCTGCTTCGTTGAGCGAAGCTTTTACAGAGATTGCCACATCCTTTCAAGCTCAGCTTCCGACTACAGTTAACTTTAATTTTGCCGCTTCTGGTTTCTTGCAAAAGCAAATTGAACGGGGTGCCCCCATTGATGTATTCGCGAGTGCAGCAGCTCGACCGATGGATGCTTTAGAAACGCAGAATTTATTGCTTCCCCAAACTCGCAAGACGTTTGGCCGTAATCAATTAGTCCTGGTGGCAATGACTGCTCAAACCCCTTGGCTGAAGAAACTATCTGACTTAAGCAATAGTCGTTTGAAACGCTTAGCAATCGGGAATCCAGCGACAGTGCCAGCGGGAGAGTACGCAAAAATGGCTCTGGAAAAAGAAAATCTTTATACCAAACTGGAAAAAGAAAAAAAGTTAGTTTTTGGTGACAATGTGCGTCAAGTTTTGACTTATGTGGAGCAGGGGAATGTTGACGCCGCCCTTGTTTACGCGACGGATGCGGCGATATCGAAAACAGTGAAGGTGATAAGCAGAATTTCCCTTGAATCAACTCAACCTATCAGCTATTGGATAGCAGTTGTTAAGCAAAGTCAAAATTCCCAGCAGGCAAAAGAATTCATCAACTTTGTTACCAGTTACAAAGGGCAGCAGATATTGCAGAAGTACGGCTTTCTGCCAATTAGCTTTCTGCCAATTAGCGCCTACTCCCTTTCCTGTAGTCCCTCTAGAAATTCTCTATTGGATGCAGTACGGTTTAACCCCGTCTCTGCCCCGCCCCGTGAACCTACTAGCGCGGCAAGCTTAAAATGTTGGGGAGGAAGCAGAGAGCTATTCCCCCTATGACTCATCGTGATAAGTACATTGTCAATCTGAGTGAAAGCGAACGTGAGCGGCTTAAGGATATTAGTAGAAACGGTCAAGCACCTGCCAAAAAAATCCTCTACGCCAGAATCTATTGCTGGCAGACCAGACTCATATAGAGGGAGGTTGGACAGACCAACGCATTAGACCTCTTGCGGAATTGAGTAGAATCAGCTAAACAAAGTTTAATGAATTGATAGTTATAGTTCCTAAATTGATGCGTTACAAAAAATAACTTGCATTGTCTGAATCTGACTTTAAAAGAATGTACGGGGTGAAACCGGAAACATTTTGGATGATGGTGAAAGTAGTACGGGATGGGAAAGAGGGCAGCCGTGGCAGCCATGCATCTATCCCAATTCCCGACCAAATCTTGTTAACAAGAGCAGTATTGGCGCGAGTACAGAACTTACTTTCATATTGCTCAAGATTGGGGGATGCACGAATCAACAGCACAACGGACAGTGAAAAGAATTAAAAATTAATTAATAAAATCTGGAGGTGGTGCTAAACAAGTAATGATGCATTATAATCATGCACAAAATACCAAATGGCACCAATGTGATTCTCTAAGGACTTGGAAAAGGATAAGGTTTTTCGGACTAATCGAGACACCCGTTGTCTCAATGTGTTGTTGAATCGCTCAATGTAACTCGTTTTGCCAGTTTCTTTACCCACTGCTCGATGCCGCTTGCTCGGTAGAACTGCCGCATACGCTACCCAAAAATCCGTATAAACAACCGCGCATTGGC